>NZ_VPDM01000061.1:0-7441 GCF_013417645.1 Acinetobacter sp. YH12236 | reverse complement strand
GTGAAGGTAAAGAATGTTGAAGGGTGCAATCTAAATTTTCAGATAAAGTCATAAAAAAATGAGCGTATTTACATACACTCATTTTTACTACATTTTACTAATATTTGCTTAACTGACTGGCATTACCATAAACGGGGCTTTTCTTATATCAAAAGCACTGCTCCGCCACGCCGCAAGACAAGCAGCTATGCTGCGCGTAGGCTTTAAAAAGAATCTCCGTTATGGGAGATTCTTTTTTATGTACTGCTCTAAAAATTACTCAAGACAAGCGAAGCGCGTAGTTTCAAATGTCAAAAAAGAGCCTGACAAGGCTCTTTTTTTTATGAATACTGCAAGAGCTAAACTGCGTTTTAACTAAGCAAGACAAGCGCATAATTTTACTTGTCAAAAAGGAAATCTATGAAAGATTCCCCTTTTAGTTTAAAGCCCTACTCTTTTTGTTTTTTACACAAGACAAGCAGCTATAAGTTCATAGAATAAAAAAACTCCTTACATGGAAATTTTTTTATCTAAGCTCAAGCTTTTCTCTTACGTAAATTAAGCGAAAGGTATCACTTCGAATGCTATAAAAAAGTAACCTATAAAAAGAATTCCCTTTTTAATTTGAAAATTACTTCTTCATCAGATCATGAGTTAAATACCTGACAAGAGACTCCTCGGATATTCTTTTTCTATAGATACTCTATTTCTCTTAAAAGCACTCTAAAAACTATTTTAACTTTCATGAAATCGAAAATTATTGACCTAAAAAACAGGCTCAAAACCTGTCATTTTCCTACCGTGTTTTTTAAATTTAAGCAGCCATTATCTTACTGAAAAGCAATCAGATTTGTATCAAAATAATCAATTGTAAATTCTGTATACATTGCTCTCACAAAACACAACATTCAGCTACAAGAAACCACATGATTTTGTGGAAGGTGCTCCCTATAATGACCTGCAAGAAGATGAGATATCTTTGAATAACTATAATAATAACTGAGAAATACCCCCGATTTCATCCCAGTTCTTCCCCCAAAGGCTGGGTATTTTTTTGCCTGCTATTTTTATATTTCCTATTTCAGCTATAAAAAAAAGCCCCTTTAAGGAGCTTTTATTGATTAAGGCTGTTTCAGATATGGCCAGGCTGCTTTTAGATAAATAAACATTGACCATAAGGTCAGTACCACAGCTGTATATAGCAAAGCATAAGCCAGCATTTCTAGCGGTGGCCAGTTCAGCAGGAAAACCGTAATTGCGATCATCTGGAACGCGGTTTTGTATTTACCCACTGTCGACACCGCCACACTGGTACGCGCACCGAGTTCAGCCATCCATTCACGTAAAGCTGAAACTGTAATTTCCCGTGAAATAATCACAATCGCTGCAAAAGCCATCGAGATCGAAGGTTGCCATTGCACTAAGACAATAAGCGCAGCAGCGACCATCAACTTGTCTGCAACTGGATCCAAAAAACGACCAAAAGCAGACGTCTGATTCAGAGTACGCGCCAGATAACCATCAAACCAGTCAGTGACTGCAGCCACTACAAAAATTGTCGTTAAGATAATATGCCGCGTCACATCAGGACTGGTTTCATTAAATCCCATTGCCGGTGGCCAATATGCGACCAATAAAAAAACCGGAATCAGGATAATACGAGCCAAGGTCAAGATATTTGGAATATTCAGGATACGACCTGTAGTCATAGACACCGCCAATTGTTCCCCTCATGTACGATGAAAATGCACACTTTTTTCGAGGTTTAATCCATCATTAATACGCTTCACTTTATACGAATTGACTTGAAGTGTCACTAGGCAAACACCGTCACTGTCTGTCTGGCCATCGCAATCAGCCGATTTTCTACATCCCACAGATAGGCATGTTCTGTTGAATAACCGTCAGCCGCATGGTCGGTAATCACTTTATATTTAAACCAATCATGTAGCTGATGCTGCACTGGATGCACATAGGTTACAGTCCAGGTCAGGCTGCTCGCTGGGGCCAGTGTTTGAAACATCGGTAACACCCCAGGTGGCCAGATGTCAAAAATGGCAATCAGGTCAGCTAACTGAAATTCACGGTCAGAATGTTGATCTGGATGGAAGCGGCACCAGCCTTCAAAATCAGGACGTACACTTGAACTGCACGGCAGATTCAAATCCGCCCATCTGAGTTCAAAATGATCAAAACACTTTGGAAGCTTGAACTGTGCAGGAATCTGGAACAGGGTTTCAGGAGGAGCATAATCCGGAGCCTGGATTTCCTGATGTACCTGAATGCTAGAATCGCGCGCTACGCCGAAACTGGCAATCAGAATGCTCTGAACAGCCTCATCCTGCCATAGACGCACTTCGATGGTAGTGACCGATTTGCCTTCACGCAGAATTTCCGCAGTTAGGCGTGCTTTGCCTTCCTGTACCGGGCCAACAAAAGTCACACTGGTACTCAGCAAACGTTTAGTAGGATCATTGATTATTACCACGGCTTTTTGCATCATGACTGCAGCTGCAAGTCCACCGTAGATGGTTCTTCCTTGTCCCCAGCCTGGCGGCATTTCAATCCATTCTTGCTGCGCAATTTGTGCGTACAGTGTTTGCAAAGACATATCGATCCTTCAACTTTGTCTGATGAACCGATATATTGCTGGAAAAATCTATGAATAGAAATGACCTTTGACTCGAAGGTCAATGTGCATTTTTGCACTTGTAATTGATATAAAACGATTACTCATGCAGAACTTTATAAATCATCCGGGCCATGACCGAACCCAGACCCGGTACCAGTTGCAGATCTTTTTCTGAAGCTTTAAGCACACCCTGAATCCCACCAAAATGGGTCAATAAATCACGACGGCGCTTCGGCCCTAATCCTGGGATCACTTCCAATACGGATGAACCCCGTTTTTTATCGCGTTTGGCCCGATGGCGGGTAATGGCAAAACGGTGAGCTTCATCACGTACCTGCTGGATCAGATGCAGGGCCTTATGATCTTCTGGAAGCTGGATCTTGCTGCCATCGGTAAAATGCAGGGTTTCCAGACCCGGCTTACGCCCTTCGCCTTTAGACACACCGACCATAAAGGCATCCAGCCCAAGTTCCTGCATGACTTCCATCGCCATATGCAATTGCCCTTTACCACCGTCAATCAGCAGCAAATCTGGCAGCATGGCTTTTTTATAACGACGGGTTAAGGCCTGACGCATCGCGGCATAGTCATCACCCGCCTGAATATCATTGATAGAAAACTGGCGATAATCGCGTTTGCGCGCGCCTCCATTATCAAAGACTACGCAAGAAGCAACCGTATCTTCACCCATGGTATGCGAGATATCGAAACACTCAATCCGATCTACCGGCCGTCCTACGACCTCCTCTAACTGATGGAAACGTTCATTCAGCTCAAAGTGATTGGCCAGCTTGCCCTGAATGGCATGTTGCACATTCATCTGAGCGAGTTCCAGCCATTCGGCACGGGTTTCCCGGACTTTGGACTTGATCTGAATTTTCTTGTCAAAATGTTGAGAAAGTGCAGCTTCCAGCTCCTTCCGATCTGGCATTTCAATATTCACGATCAGTTCAGATGGAATTTCATCGGCGACCTGGAAATAGAAATTGGCAATAAAATCCGAGAGCATTTGCCCCAGATCATCACTCAGCATATCCGGGAAATAGCCTTTACCGCCGAGCATCTTGCCATTACGCACATGCATGATCTGCACACAAGTCACGCCTGCCTGGTAGGCAATTGCCAGAATATCTGCCTCACCTTTGACTTTATAAATCGCCTGCTGTGCCTGTACATCACGCAGTAACGCCATCCGGTCACGATAAAATACCGCCTTTTCAAATTCCAGATTTTCTGCGGCTGCTTCCATCTTGGCAATCAGTTCCTGATTCAACTCTTTGGTATCGCCTTGCAGGAAGCGAATCGAATTATTGACATCTTCCTGATAATCCTCAGGTGAAATCAGGCCGACACAAGGGCCGGAACAGCGCTTGATCTGATATTGCAAACAAGGTCGAGTACGATTGGCAAAGAAACCATTCTCACAAGAACGTACATTGAATAATTTTTGCAGAATAACCAAAGTATCGCGGGCATTGTAAGCACTCGGATAAGGTCCAAAGAACTTGCCGACCTGATGTTTGCCCTTGCCACGACCGCTGGCAATCCGCGGATAGGGCTTGTCTGCAGAGACAAAAATATAGACATAGGATTTGTCATCACGCAGCATGATGTTATACGGTGGACGATGCAGCTTGATCAGGTTTTGCTCTAGCAATAAAGCTTCAGTTTCTGAACGCACCACCAAGGTCTGAATGTCATAAATCCGTGCCACCAAAGCTTGAGTCTTGGGATGATCAAGGGTTTTGACAAAATAACTAGATACCCGATTTTTCAGGTTCTTGGCTTTTCCCACATATAAGAGTTCGCCATCTTTGCCATACATCCGGTAGACCCCGGGTAAGGTGGTCATATTGGCCAAGATTTTTTCAATATGAGGGCGTGCGTTCTCGTTCACCTAAAACCTATTTTTCACCTGCAATATGCAGATATATGTGATGTTTAATGTGTCATTTTCAAGCGATGACACAAAATTCACCCGAACTGTCATCGAAAGTGAAACAGGTTATGCCCAGACCGCCGTATTTATAAGCAACCCAATATGGTCTGATTGCTAAAAGCTATAAGTCGCCTGAACTAACTTTGCTATGCTCGACAGGTTCAATCTCGAGATGATCCAAGATGACAAGTTCCCAATCCGGTATTCATGTTGTGCAACCTGCCACTTCTAGCCATAGCCAGTCTGAGCGTGACCGTTTGATTGGGAAACCGCGTTTTCATTTTGAACCTCTGGCTGTGATGCAGTTGCTACGGGAACGGATCATCGGTCAGGATGCCGCCTTAAATGAAATTGAAAAAATGCTGCATGTGGTCAAGGCTGACTTTTCCAGTCCTGAACGTCCGCTTTCGGTTACCTTAATGCTTGGCCCGACCGGTGTCGGCAAAACCGAGACCGTGCGTCTGATTGCCGAAGCAATTTATGGCCGTCCTGATGCTTTCTGCCGGATTGATATGAATACTTTGGCGCAGGAACATTATGCAGCTGCCCTGACTGGCGCGCCTCCGGGTTATGTGGGCTCTAAAGAAGGCCATAGCCTGTTTGATGAAACCGCTATTGCCGGAAGCCATACCCGTCCCGGCATCATGCTGTTTGATGAACTGGAAAAAGCCAGTACTGAAGTGATTCGTGGTCTGATGAATGTACTGGATACTGGTCGACTGACGTTGACTGCTGGTACCAAAACCATCGATTTTCGTAATTGCATGATTTTTATGACCAGTAATGTCGGTGCACAAGCCGCGCAACAATATCTGGAAAAGCTCAGCTATCTGCCGCAAAAAATGCAGCAACTATGTCTGAAAAAAGTACCGACCCAGCAGATTATTGAAAAAGTCATGCAGCGCAAGTTCGATCCTGAATTTTTAAACCGGATTGACCGTATCTTGCACTATCAGGCTGTCCAAAATGATGCCCTGCCACGACTGGTTGAGATTGAGCTGGATAAATTAAATCAACGTCTGCAACATCAGAAACGACAGATTCACCTCACTGATGCAGCCAAGGCCCATTTTTATCAGGGTCATGACATCCGTTATGGCGCCCGTCATCTGGGCCGAAAAATACGGACTGAACTGGAACCGATCTTAGCGATTTATTTCCTGAACCATCCAGAACAACTGCAACTCCATCTGGACTGCATTAATGGTCAATTGCTAGTTCAGCCTCAAGCCTCCGATTCCAATTAAACTGTTTGATGTGCTTGAATCGCCTGAATCAATGCATCCGGGTCTTTAGGTGAAATCAGGACATACTTTTGTTGATCTGCCAGCATATAGCTAACTTTTAAACGCTTGAAAGACAAAGCAGGTGCAATTTCTGAGTGATCTGTAGGCTGGATATTCTGAATCGAACCAAGCGGAATTTGCCAGGTCAGCCACAAGCTTTTGATAATCAACTGCCCATCCTGCACGATATAACGGGTACTCCAAACCGGCCACCAGACCAAGAGGATTGTAAGTATATAGACTGCGGTATGCACCGGATATTGAGCCATCGTCCCTTTGGCCTGCATGGTCAGTAATAATTGCAATAACAAACCGCTCATACAGATCAAGAATGCCAGCAGCCACCAGTCTTTTTTGGAACGAAATACACGCATCATCTTCCCCCTATTTTGTTTTATCTTACACAAAATCAGAATGATGTGGTGAATCTCTGCAAGTAATAAAAAACGCCCATGTGGGCGCTTTATTTTTTATGTTGCAGCTTAGGCAAACAGATAAGGACGAATAAAGATCAGGAAGAAAATACCCAGCATCAGGAACCATTTCAGGAAATAGTACAGCTGGCGGTTCTGTGCTTTTAAAGCTTTGGCTTTTACCCGGAGTTGATAGACATAACCAAAGACTTTGTTTAAGCCACCAGTCTGATCCCCAACCTCATTCGGTGAACTGGCTGCTGTCATCACTTTTTTACCAAACCAGTGATTGAAGCGTTCCATCCAGCGGGTTTTTAAAGGTCGCTCGACATCAGCAAAGAAAATGATCCGGTTCTGGTCAGTCTTGTTTTCGGCATAATGAATATAGGTTTCATCAAATACCACGCTCTCGCCGTCGCGCCAGGAATAACGCTGACCATCGACATCGATAAAGCAGCGGTCATCATTCGGGGTCATTAAGCCCAAGTGATAACGCAATGAACCGGCATAAGGGTCACGATGACGGACCAAACGGCTATCGGGTGCCAGCTCGGTAAACATGGCCGCTTTAATGGTAGGCAAAGTTTTGAGCAAGGCGGTAGTTTTTGGGCAGAGTTCTGCTGCAGAGGGATGCGCCGAGTCATACCATTTTAAATAGAAGCGTTTCCAGCCAGTCTTAAAAAATGAGTTAAACCCCAGGTCATCATATTTGCTCGAAGCCTTGATCCCGCCTTTCTGATAGAGTGCCTGTGCTTCGTCACGAATCATTTCCCAGTTTTCATCCAGCACTTTTAGGTCTTTAAAATGCTGCGTATCGATATAAGGCTGATTCGGTACGCGTGAAAAGGCGTACATCAGAAAATTGATCGGTGCAAACAGGGTCGAATGGTCAAAAAACTGGCGATAAAAAGAATGCCGAACTGTGCCACGTCGCTGAATATATAACGCTGAGATGACAAAGATGGCCAAAATAATCCACTTAAGCATATCAATACCCAAAAAATCCTAGCCCTAAAAAAGAACGGGGAAAAATAAAAAAGTCACATCTGGGCCGCATTATAACAAAACCTGAGTTCGATATAAAAAAAGAGTAGAAAAAAAGCCCTGTTTTTGTAACATATTGGTTCTCAAGACAAAATGTTATAAAACAAGGCTTCTCAATGGATCATATTACCGAATTATTTTGTATTTT
>NZ_VPDM01000060.1:0-7518 GCF_013417645.1 Acinetobacter sp. YH12236 | reverse complement strand
AATACAAAATAATTCGGTAATATGATCCATTGAGAAGCCTTGTTTTATAACATTTTGTCTTGAGAACCAATATGTTACAAAAACAGGGCTTTTTTTCTACTCTTTTTTTATATCGAACTCAGGTTAATTATTTTCTATTTAAAGCTTTTTATCAAAAGGTTTATAAATACAACTAAATCTAGATTTAAAGTTTTATATCTTTCAGAAAATAAAAATAGCCTCACGAATGAGGCTATTTTTTGATGAGGGAAGAAGCTAAAACTTAGTATTTAAAGTTCAGAGAAAGAACTGCGTTACGGCCTTCTGCTTCAGTTGCATAGTGAGATGCATAAGCTTTAGTGAAATAACGTTCATCAGATAAGTTATTTACATTTAACTGCAGGTCAACATTTTGATTTACGTTATAACGTGCCATGGCATCATAGCGTACATAACCTGGAACATATTTAGTATTCGCTAGGTCACCATACACTTTGTCCATCGCAACTGCACCCGCACCGATTGTTAACGCAGGGGTTAGATCATAAGTCGTCCAAAGTGTGGCTGAGTTTTTCGCAACGTTAGGCATTTTATTTCCATTGTATGGACTATCTTCATTTGTACATACAGTTGGTCGACCGCTACATTTTTTTCCATTATCAACAGCTTCACTGTCTAGGTATGTATAGCCCGCAGAGACTGCCCATTTATCAGTAAGATTACCGTTTAAACCAAGCTCAAAGCCATCTACCTTACTTTCACCAACGTTAGCATAAGTAGTCGGTGTTAACTGAACTCGAGCATTCTGTTTTTCAGTACGGAAAATTGCAGCAGTCAAATTCAATTTGTCATTAAATAGATCCCATTTCGTACCAATTTCAAATGTGCGGCTTTCTTCAGGATCGAGATTGCTATAATTTTCTGCAATACCTTCTGAACCATCACCTGAGTCAACACCTACAGGGTTGGCTGAAGTAGCGAAGCTTGTGTAAATAGATCCATTTTCACGCGGTTTAAAAGTAAGACCTGCCTGGTAAGTGAAGAAATCAGCGTCACTTGAAATGGTTTCACCTGAAGCATTGGTTTTTTGCTTGGTATCAAAGTCATCCCAACGCAATCCTAAGTCCAATAACCATTGCGGATTGAGTTCAATGTTATCCAGTAAATAAATAGAAGCTGTTTCTGTGGTAGTGGTCGTGGTAGCTCTGTTGGCTGTACGAGCACCTAACCATTGATCACGTGAGTTTGGATTGGTTAAAGAAGTACACCATGCATCATTATTTGCACAATCACTGTTAAATCCACCTGTCGTGCTATCAGGGTAGCCAGGGTAGGTGGTTGAATAGTTACCTTTATCAGATTCTTGTTTAGAGTATTCAACACCTGTATTAAAGCTATGCTTTAGAGCACCGGTATTAAACTTACCTGCTAAAGAAAGTTGATCGCTAAAGGTTTCTGTATCTGTAATCCGTGAGTTAATACGACGCCATACTTTATCATTGAGTACGTTACCTTTTGAGTCATCAGGCTGCGTCCATAGATAATCATTTTTTGACTTGCTATAAATAGCAGTATTACTCAAAGTCAAATCATCAGTCAGATCATGTTCTAATTTAAGTGTACCAATCTGATTTTCTTGTTTCTGGAAATCACGATTTAATAAACCATAGTAGATGCCTTGTTTAACATCGATAGGTTTACCGACAGTCGCTTTTTTATCTTTGTCATAATTATATGGAACACCAGCATCAGGCGTATCATCAGATTTTAAGTAGTAATAGCTTAAAGTCCCACGAGTAGGGGTATCCAGACCAAAACTGATACTTGGTGCAATACCTGCACGTTTATATTCAGCACCGTCTTTCTGACCTGCTTTTTCATTTTGATGACCCATCACAGCAATACGCGCTGCAATGCCATTACCGAAATCTTTGTTGCCATCTAAAGTGATGCGCTGGTAATTATCGGTACCTTGTGCAATGGAACCTTCTAAAGAATCACCAGCTTTAGCAACCTTAGAGATCATGTTGATGCTACCGCCAGTCGTACCGGCACCGCCCATTGCAGAAGAAGAGCCTTTGGTCACTTCAACCTGTTCGACCGCAAACATTTCACGGTTTTGTGAAGTCGCGCTACGAACTCCATCTACATACATTGAGCTTTCAGAGTTATAACCACGAATAAATGGACGATCGCCATTCGGGTTGCCACCTTCACCCGCACCCAAAGTAATACCAGGTACAGTACGTAAAGCATCAGAAAGTGTAGTGACTTGAGTGTCTTCAATCAGTTGCTTAGAAATGACTGATACAGATTTAGGTGTATCCAGTAAAGGTGCAACAAATTTCTTATTTGTGGAATTATCTACTTTTAAACTTGGTGTCTGTTCAGCTTTAACTTCTTGATGAATAGTTTCGAGCTTGACCACATTTTCATCAGCCACAGCATTTACGGTTACAATCGAGAGGGAAGAGGCAATCGCCGATGAAACGAGTTTTTTACGTGATTTGATAAACGACATGTGGGAACCCGAAAAAAGCATAAAATTTATGTATGCGAATAATAATAATTCTTATTTAAATTAAGAATTACTTGCCGATAGGAAATGACGATTTTAAGGATTGTATTAATTGGTTTGATCAATGTGATAGTGTATCAAAATGTTTCTAAGTTAATGTATTTAAAATAGATCTGATTAATAGATTATTATCGTTACTTTTATTGAGATTATTAGAGTTTAAAAATTTTGAAGAAAAGATAAAGAAAAGTTTACTAAAAGTCCTATAAAAATCCATAAATGCCGATGAATGAGATGATCCGTCCAGTTTGAGTAATCAATATATCTACTCTTATTTGAGGGAAGGGATATTTAATCAAAGAAAAATGAATTTGACTGAATAAATTTGATTATTACAGCATCAATAAAGACGATTCAAGTATTGTGTTTTGTATATCTGCAAATGTTGTCATATAATGTGGCACATTTTTATAAACCTGTTATTACCAAATATATAGAGGAAGCCATGCAAGTAACTTCTGAAGCGGTTTCGGGCGTTGCCCGTCGTTTAAATGTTTCTGTACCGACGAGCCGTATTAATGAGCAATTTGAAGCTCGTTTAAAACGCACTGCTAAAACTGCGAAGATCAACGGCTTCCGTCCAGGTAAAGTACCTGTAAACGTAGTTCGTCGTGAATACGGCGCTGGTATCTACCAAGAAGTTGTCAACGACATCATTCGCGACACAGTTTTCGAAGCAATCCAACAAGAAAAAATCAACGCTGTTGGTATGCCAAACATCGAAAAAACTGAAATGAAAGATGATGCTTTAGTTTATGAAGCGACTGTTGAAGTTTATCCAGAAGTTGAAGTGAAATTCGAAGGTCTGGAAGTTGAACGTAAAGCGTCTGAAGTAAATGATAAAGACGTTGAGAAGATGATTGAAAATCTTCAAAAACAACGCGCTTCTTGGGCTGAAACTAAAGGCATGGCTAAAAAAGACATGCAAGTAACTTTCGACTTCGAAGGTACTGTTGATGGCGAAAAATTTGAAGGCGGCGCTGCGCAAGACTTTAAACTTGTTTTAGGTTCTGGTCGTATGATCCCTGGCTTCGAAGATGGCATCATCGGTATGAAGAAAGGCGAAGAGAAAGTGATCGATGTTACTTTCCCTGAAGATTACCAAGCTGAAAACCTTGCTGGTAAACAAGCTCAATTCAAAATCAATGTGAAACTTGTTGAAAAACAAAAACTTCCAGAAATTGATGCTGAATTCCTGAAAATCTTCGGTATTTCTGAAGAAGATGGCGTTGAAAAACTGAAAGCTGACGTTCGTAAAAACATGGAACGTGAAGTGAAAAACGGCCTGCGTAACCAGGTTAAAGGCGCAACTTTCGATGCACTTGTAGCTGCAAACGAAGTTGAACTTCCATCTGCAATGGTTGCTCAAGAAATTGACCGTCAACGTCAACAAATGATCCAGCAGTTCACTCAACAGTTCGGTGCTCAAGGCGCGAAAGCATTTGATTCAAGCATGCTTCCAGATGACCTGTTTAAAGAACAAGCTGAGAAATCAGTTAAACTTGGCGTATTGGTAAGCCGTATTCTTGCTGATGCGAAAATCGAAGTAGATCAAGCGCGCGTTGAAGCTTATATCGAAGACATGGCTTCTTCTTACGAAGATCCAAACGAAGTGATTGAATACTTCAAAAATGACAAGCAACAACGTGCTCAAATCGAAGCAGTTGTACTTGAAGATCAAGTTGTTGATCACATTCTGTCATCTGCTAAAGTGACTGATGCGACTGTAAGCTATGAAGACTTATTGAAAGAGCAACAAGCTCGTCAACAAGGCTAATTCAAGCTTTCCATAAAAAGGCGCTTCGTGCGCCTTTTTTCATATTAGTAATTTCTTGACATATCTGATTTTCACAAAACTAATGCAAAAAATATGATGGAATTATTCGCGATTATTTTGCAATTTCATTGATTATCCCTCATATTGTGATTATGGATTAAGTCACAAAAATTTAGGAATAAATAAACCTATGTATGTTCCAACGATTGAAAACGCTTTAGTGCCAATGGTGGTAGAACAATCCTCTCGTGGTGAGCGTTCTTTTGATATTTATTCACGCCTTTTACGTGAGCGGGTAATTTTCCTGACAGGTGAAGTTGAAGACAATATGGCCAACCTGATCGTTGCGCAAATGTTGTTTTTAGAAGCTGAGAACCCAGATAAAGATATTCATTTATATATCAACTCACCGGGTGGTTCAGTGACTGCTGGCATGGCGATCTACGATACCATGCAGTTTATTAAACCGGATGTTGTGACTTACTGTATGGGTCAGGCAGCATCAATGGGTGCATTCCTGCTCAATGCAGGAACTAAAGGCAAACGTTACTGCCTTGAAAATGCACGTGTCATGATTCACCAGCCTTTGGGTGGTTTCAAAGGCCAGGCATCAGATATTGAAATTCACGCACGTGAAATTCTGTTCATTAAAGAACGTTTAAACCGTTTAATGGCTGAACATAGCGGTCAGGACTATGAAAAAGTGGCACGCGATACAGACCGTGACAACTTCATGACTGCTCAGCAAGCGAAAGAATACGGTCTTGTGGATGAAGTTCTAACGAAACGTCCATAAGTTTTAGAGATTGAGATATTGGAGTAAATATGTCCGAACATCCTCAAGGACAAAAGCATTGTTCATTTTGCGGTAAAACGCAGTCTGAAGTCGGAAAGCTGATTGCAGGCGAGGACGCATACATTTGTAATGAATGTGTGGACGTATGCTTAGATTTGGTTCAAACCAGTCAACAGGTCGAAACCAATGACTGGGCGAACCGTCCTTTACCGAAACCGCATGAAATCCGTGCGGCGCTCGATCAATATGTGATTGGTCAGGACGTAGCGAAAAAGACATTATCTGTGGCCGTATACAACCATTACAAACGTCTGAAAGTACAGACCAATGGTAAGAAAGCAGATGATTCCGTTGAAATTGCCAAAAGTAATATCCTGCTGGTCGGTCCGACCGGTTCAGGCAAAACCTTGCTGGCACAAACCCTTGCCCGTCTTCTGGACGTTCCATTTGCCATGGCAGATGCAACAACCCTAACTGAAGCAGGTTATGTGGGTGAAGATGTTGAAAACATTGTACAAAAGCTTTTGCAAAAAGCTGATTATGATGTCGAAAAAGCGCAAAAGGGTATTATCTATATCGATGAAATCGACAAGATTACCCGTAAATCTGAAAACCCATCCATTACTCGTGATGTATCAGGTGAAGGCGTACAGCAAGCCTTGCTGAAAATGATCGAAGGTACGGTTGCTTCAATTCCACCACAAGGTGGTCGTAAGCATCCGCAGCAGGAATTTATTCAGATTGATACCTCGAATATCCTGTTCATCTGTGGCGGTGCATTCTCAGGTCTTGAGAAAATCGTACAGCAGCGTCAGGAGAAAGGTGGTATTGGCTTTACTGCAGAAGTCCGTAATAAAGACGAAAGCAAAAAGTTGTCTGAATTGTTCCGTCAGGTCGAAGCGACTGACTTAGTGAAATTTGGTCTGATTCCAGAATTCATTGGTCGTTTACCCGTGATTGCGACTTTGGATGAGCTCGATGAAGAAGCTTTAATGCAGATTCTGACTGAGCCGAAGAATGCATTAACTCGTCAATATAAACATTTGTTTGAGATGGAAAATGTGGACTTGGTCTTTGAAGATTCAGCACTACGTGCCGTTGCGAAAAAAGCACTGGAACGTAATACTGGTGCGCGTGGCCTGCGTTCTATTCTGGAAAATTCATTGCTAGAAACCATGTATGACCTGCCGAGTCGTAGCGATGTAGGCACCGTGGTGGTGAATGAAGCTGTCATTAATGGTGAAGCTGCACCAGAATTTCGTGCTGAACGTCAACCACATGACGAGCCAGAAACAGCGGCAAAAGTTGATTTAAAGGTGGTGAATAGCAAATCTGCTTGATTGCTATTCGTCAGAAACGTGCGAAAACCCCGTGTTTTCGCACGTTTTTTATTTCCAAAAGATAAAAGCAGATGCTAATCTCAACATCTAGGCGTGGACGCCGAAAGCTATAAAAATATATCGCAAAGCACTTGCATACAAGAATAAAGACGCAGTGAGGGATAAGCATGCGTGGAGTCGCAATGGTGCTCATCGGCAGTTTGGCGCTGATGGGTTGTCACGGTAAAAAAGCCGTAGTTGAGCCTACACAGCCACTCAGCACTTTAAAAAATATTGATCTTGAAAAAAAACCAGGCTTCGTCGAACAGCATCGGGTGGGGATGTTTACAATTGGCGGCTGGGTCAACCAGAAACAGGGCAATCATTTTCAGGCAGTTAAACCTCAGCATGAGGATGCAGCAATTGTTTATTTATACCGCCCGGATTCCAAATGGAACCGTCAGGAAATTGTCGCTGCCAGCCTATTTATCAATCAGCATCGTATTCCGAGTTTATTGCATAATCATCATTACTGGATTGAGTTACCTGCAGGCACTTATCGCTTGAGTACCAGCCGTCCTTTAGGTGCTTTGCACTTCCAGAAACCTAAATATCTGGACTTTACCGTAGAAGCGGGTCAATCCTATTTTATTAAGTATGATGAAGAAAATCTAAGCACCCGTCGTAGTGTTCCGGGACCTCTGATGCTGATGCCGAGCAGTGTGGGCCTCAATGAAATTGCTTTTACCCAGTTAAAATCGGACAGTTTTAACTTTTTTGCACAGGATCAGGAAACTGGGAAAATCCGCAAGAAAGCTCAGAAAATTAAGGCAACTGAATATGATCCATCTACAGATGTACAGTTAACCACACCGTTTAAACTCTGGGATCCAAGAACCTGGTAATTAATTTTAAAATTCCAATAAAAAAGCACCCATTAAGGGTAATGCCAGTCAGTTAAGCAAATATTAGTAAAATGTAGTAAAAATGAGTGTATGTAAATACGCTCATTTTTTTATGACTTTATCTGAAAATTTAGATTGCACCCTTCAACATTCTTTACCTTCAC
>NZ_VPDM01000059.1:0-8493 GCF_013417645.1 Acinetobacter sp. YH12236 | reverse complement strand
GTTCTAAAGGCTAAATCAATAAGATCTTTTGATCCTAAATTTTTGATGGCCTTAATTGATTGTCTACCTTTAAATCAGCGACCCTCTATTAAGGAATTATTAAATCTTTATCCAGAAGAAATTAAATTAGATCTAACCTCTGAAGTATTGGAGTCTACTATTGAAAAAATATCAGCTCGATTAGGTATGGTATTCGATATTCAACATTCATAATTTAAAATTAAATAATAGATGTTATATGAAAGGCACAATTCATGAGCCTTTTCATCACTCGTTTAACATAAAATCTCTTATGCGAAATCAGGTTGATCTAAAGTTCTTTATTGCCTTGATCACATGATCCCCCAATTGCTGAGTATTTTTAGGATTTCCAGCTGAATTATTTAAAGAGACATTTAAAGGGAGTGCTATCTGTCTCAAAATTTCTTTAGCTGATGGTTGTTTTTCACCATCCTTATAAACTTCAATTCTTGCATTTTCATATTGTTTTATCTCATATCCATCATAAAAAATACTATTTAAAATCAATAACTCATGATTATTTTCAACTTTCACTTCTGTTTCAGTAGGAACATTTAACCCTATATTTATTTTTGAATTAGCTAAAAGTATTTTGTTATAAATACCTAAAATATATTTCCCTTTGTATTCTCGTGACTTAGCCTGAAACTGCTCTATATTTAAGTCATAGACTACTTCAATACAGAGGTCCTCAGGGTTAATTCTTAAAACAATAATTCTGTCCACTAACTCAATCGTTTTAAGATTAAAATCTACATGACTTGCTGTAGTAACAGTCTTAACAGAAATTCTTTGTCCAGTACTGGAAACTACATCATAACCTCTCTGATTAACTGAATCGGCTAATTGCCCTAAGGTCATCATAGCTACATAAAGTTCCCCAATTCTTCCTGTTAAATGCCTTAATTCTGCAATAGGCATTCCCCAAGAGAGTTCTTTTTCAAACCATTCAATAGATTCACCTAAAGACTTAATAATATCGAATTGGCTCAATGCCATGATTAATTCCCTATCACTTATAAATTAAAGAGCTTACGATCACGTTCATCAGTCAAATACTTGTCCATCTGAGCAATCAGTTTTGCTCTGGCTTGCTCATCATCTTCGGTGATTTTCAACATGCAGGATCCGATCAAAATCTTACGTCTGGTATCATCCTTTCTTGCCTGTTCTTTCTCTTTGGCACGTTCTCGTGCAAGTGCTGCCTGTCTTTGAGCTTTGAGCTGTTTTAGCTTTTCTTCTTGAGCTTTAATTTTGATGTCTAGTGTTTCAGTAACGCTCATTAATCCAATACCATCATTCTGGGAAACCATCCCTAACATAAGCGCACTTGAATATGCATTCAAGGTGCTATATGTATAGTAATGTTTTCCTCGAAGAGCGCACTTATGCAAACTTCGTTTGCAAGTACGATTGGGGTCTCCCCAATACCCCGACAACCGTATTTACGGTTGTATTTCACTACGTGAAAATTTAAAAGCGAAAAACAGGCATGGCGATTTACCACTTTTCAGTCAAAACCGTAGCACGATCAGCAGGACGTTCCGCCACTGCTGCGATTGCCTATCGGGCAGGTGAAAAGATCTATTGTGAACGTGAAGGCCGAGAACATGACTACAGCCGAAAAACTGGTGTGGAATACAAAGAAATTTATTTACCAGAAGGCGCACCGGAACATTTAAAGAATCGAGAAAAACTCTGGAACGAAGTTGAACAACGGGAAACCCGAAAAAACTCGACAGTTGCGCGGGAATTTGAAATCGCTTTTCCAAATGAATTAAATCAGGAACAACGCCTGGCCATGCTCGAAGAACTATGCGCCAGTATCGTGGACAGACATCAGGTGGCCGTCGATGCCTGTATTCATGCACCGCATACTGGATCTGGTAGTGATGAACGCAATTATCACGCCCATATCCTGATGAGCACACGCAAACTTACTCCGGAAGGCTTCACCGAGAAAACCCGGGAACTGGATCAGAAACACAGTGGAGAAATCGAACACTGGCGCGAACACTTTGCCGATATCTGCAATATGCACCTGGATCTGGCTGGATACACTGCCCGAGTCGACCACCGCAGCTACAAAGACCAGGAGAATGGTTTAGAAGCCACGCTGCACGAAGGGCCGAAAGTCACCGAACTGCGCCGAAAAGGGATTGAGACCGAAATCAGCCGAAGCAATGACGAAATCAAACAGAGAAATCAGGCTCAGTTGCAATACGGCAAAAATATGGATCTGCTGATTGCTGAAAATGAGATCAAACTCAATACACTAAAAACTGAACAGCAGATCCAAATCAAAAATAGTGCTAAAACGCCACCAATTGACGAAAAAGCCCTGTTTGAAGAAAAACAGAGGGAGACCCTTGGCAAAGTGCTAAATCGCGAAATCAGCGCAAAAGACGCGAATCTAGACCTGGATTTTATGCAGGATGTTTTTAAAAAGGCCGAAAACACCTTCGGCAAGATGCAAAAACATGAAAACGAGTTCAATCAGCAGCTTGCCCAGGACATCGTGAAGAGTCGACTCAAGCAAAGTCATGACAGATTGCAAAGCCTGGTCGATCAACACAACGAATTAACCCAGAACAAACCCTTACTGTTTGGAAAAAAAGCCTGGGAAGCCCAACGTGACGAGATTTATCAGGAACACAAAAAGCTGAAAGGTCAGCATGAACACCAGAAAAAACATGGTGTGAAGGATTTATTGGAAAATGAAAAGTTCAAAGAACATGCCTGGAAGCAGTACCAACAACAACATCCGGCCAAAGCCAAGCAATACCAAACTCTATACTCAACCTATCAAGTTATTAAGAAATGTGTGAATGAGATCAAAGCAGAACAACAGATGAAACTCAGACAAGAACAACAGCTCAAAGCACAGCAACATGCGCCTAAAATGAAATCTCGTGGCATGAGTCGATAAACAGAGCGAGTGTCTACGAGCGAACTGAGAAAATTTGCTCTTTCCTTTCCCTGATTACAAGCTCCCTATCCATTAATCACCTACCCTACAGAGCATCCCGCATGGGTGCGAACTTTCCAAGTTTGATCCCTAAACCGAGCGTAGCGAGAAAAAAAGCTCATGAGCGAAGCGAATTCCGAGCTGCTTTTGCTTTTTCTAAAAGTCACGAAAACATTAACCAAAAATTGCCCCGACGAATCGAGCGAAAGCGAGATTCAATAGAGTTTGAGCGGAGCGAAAACCAAGGGCAATTTTTCAAATTCCCTTTTTTAATTATTTTTAAATCTTTTAAATCTTTTCAGCCCTCTGTATGCCTTTAGTAGCAATAGTTTCAGTATTTAAATATGACGGATTGACTACTAACTATGACGGATTGACTACTAACTATGACGGATTGACTACTTAACTATGACGGATTGACTACCAACTATGACAAGTATATATTTGTCATATATTAAAAATTAAATGGTTTTATTTTGGATAAGAATCAAGTTGTAAAATCAAATCAAGTTATAGAAGCTTCATATCAATTAAGTGCCGTAGAGCAACGTATTGTCTTGGCAGCCATTTCACGTATTCCAAAGAATCAACCCATCACAGATGATGAGTTATACCCAGTGAGTGTTAATGAATTACAGCTCCTAGGAGTACACGAGAAAACAGCCTATAGAGATTTAAAAGAAGGGATTAATAGACTTTATGAAAGGTCTATCAACCTCTCTGTAGACGATAAATCTATCAAAATGAGATGGGTACAAGAGGTTCAGTTTTTAGATAGTCAAAGTGTCATTGGTATTCGCTTTTCAAAACCAATTTTGCCTTTTATATCTAACCTAAGTAGAGAATTTACGAAATATGCTCTATCTGATATCGCGGGTATCAACAGTGGGTACGGTATCCGTATCTATGAGTTACTGGTGCAATACAGACAAATAGGTAAGCGTGAAATCTCTGTTGATAATCTACGAACCATGCTGGAACTAGGTAAAAAGTATCCGTTATTTGCTGATTTTAAAAAAAGGGTAATTGATACTGCTGTAGATCAAATAAATGAATACAGCCCTTTACGTGTGACGTATGAGCAGAAAAAAACAGGTCGTAAAGTTACTCACATTACTTTTTCTTTTAAAGAAAAAACAAAAAGTATTGGTCAGGAAACTACAGACATACCGAAAGAGTTCTATAAGTTAACAGATGCTCAGATAAACATGTTTGGTAATCAACTATCACGTCTACATGAACTTTCTCATCTAGCACGTGAGGGCGAGAGCTATGAAATATTAGCTTCAAAAATCAAGGAAAAACTTAGAGATCCAAAACAACAGAAGCAGTTTTTACCTTACTTACGGAACTTAGGCTTCAAACCTTGAGTGTATTGAAGAATACACTTATTGTATTCTTCAATACGTATCTTAAATACACAGTAATACACTATGAAAACAAGTACAAAATACAGTGTTAGTGATGCTGCCACACTGTATAAAAAATCTAGAGCGACACTTTATAAAGATATAAAAAATGGGGTATTAAGCCGTGATCATGATGGCTTTATAGACTTTTCAGAATTATTGCGTGTATATGGTGAACCGTTTTCTGGAAAACAGTCAAAACGTATTGATACGTCTCTAATACAGAATCTGGATACACCCGAATACACTGATAAAACAGTAGTAGAGTTGAAAAATCAGATCGACTTTTTAAAGAAACAATTAGAAAAAGCAGAAGATAGAGAGGCTAAAGCTAATGCTCGTATCGATACGCTTCTTACACTAATTGAAATGAAGCCATCTAAAGCTAGTAGTGAACCTAATAAAGAGAATATTGAAAGTAATATTTCGCCAAACCCAACTGATATGGCAACAAATATTCAGTTAAAGCAGGTTAAAGAGGACGGATTGACTACTCCAGAGAACAAACGTATCCCTGTTCCAGAACATGTTGAGCCAGAACCTAAAAAGAGAGGCTTCCTGAGCCGTTTTTTCCTTCCGTATGGTTAACCAGGACTCCAATTTTTTGATGAGCCAATTTCATTGCCAGCAATGAAATAATGACTCACCAAAAAACCGGATGATGTTTATTAAAACTGAATAAAGTCGTGAAACATTGCTTAAATAATAGGCGTGAAACGTGAAAAATCATAAAAAAAGCCCGAACAGAGATGTTCGGGCTATCAACTAGAAACTACAGCATTGAATTTTCAAGAGAATTATAACGCATTTCGTATAAGGTGTATTATGTTAATTTTAGGAAAGCTACAAGATAGATTAGGCTCGATTTTTTCTCTTTTTAAAATATAAATAGCAGATCAAAATGAAACTAAGCCAAAACAGGTAATCCAAAATAAAGTACTTAAGAAGAAATTCGTCTAAATCCCAAAAAATAAATAACGCACTTATATGATTACCGGGGGAGGTAGAATCCCCATCAATTAAAAATACAAAGGGAAAGCCTCCTGCAAGCCTATTCACCTCTTCCAATTTATCTACAACTATACGGTTAACAGGAATATATCTTTGATAAAATAAAGATAATGATGTTAAAATAAAAGTTAAAATGTTGATAAATAATATTTTTTTCATAACTTTTCTTTATCTTTTAAATTAATTAAAAAAAGCCAATAACATAAGCCAGGAAAGAGAGCCATAAAAATAGTCCATGTATTGGTATACATTTTCCACCACTCTTTCGAAATTTCTCCTGTGTGACTCCATCCAAAAAGAATAAAAAATGGAGCAGCAATAATTATAGAGGTAATACAGATGGTTAATAAATTAAGACTATTATAACGATTTAAAAGAATTGAGAAGATGAAGCTGAAAGGCACAGTCAAAATACAATAAGCTAAGTAGACAAGGCCGTGCCCTACAAGAACCACGAAAATCGAGTATAGGCTGTATTCCTGATTCATTACGATAAACAGGACTGCTATGAAAAAAAGTAATGGTAAAGGAGCAAGTAAGAGAGCTTTTACTATTTTTGCATTTGAGTATTTCACTAATTTAATTCTCTTATCTACTCAATAAATATTAACACTATACCGATTTTCTTGGAGGTCGCTGGCTTGGATTTAACATAATGGTAGTTATGCGAAATTAGTAGGCTTTACGCGGAATTCTTAGCATATTCATCTTTTGTCTTATATCTTTGTTTTTACCTATCAGTAAAATATATTCATAACCTATAGAGGAAAAAAGTAGGTAATTAAGAAAAAAATTACAGCGATTTATAAGCCTTATAGTTCCGGGAGAGACTATAAGGCTTTTTCTTTATCTTAAAATTCATATATCTATACTATTTTAATAAACAAAAGCATGGCTGAAAGCCATGCTCTGGGAATTCGTATAAGGTGTATTATGTTATTTTTAGGAAGATTTAAGAATGAAAAAAATAGGAATTTTCTTTTGCTTGACTATGCTTGCTGCTTGTAACCCACTTAATGAAAAAAATGAATCAAATATAATTATTCCACGTATTGAACATATAAGTGACGCAGATAATGCAAGTTACACTGAAGGTAAAATTATTACACAAGGTCAGTGCTTATATTTAGAATTTTTAGATGGCTCTAAAGTCTTTCCTATTTTTGCTACAAAGACCGCTAGCTGGGATGAAAAGAATAAAAGTCTAAACGTAAACTCGGAAACTTATTTACTTGGAGAAAAAGTTGCATATGGTGGAGGAGAATCTTTTCCCTTTAAAAAAAGCAATTATTCATGGGAAGTAGAGGCAAGCGATACTTGCGATATATCTCAAGTAATTATTATTAATAAAATTTTTAAGCCTCTTACTCCAAATTAAAAAATCAAAAATTACAATATAGGAGTAATAATGGATAATTCTGAGCGATTAATTACAGCATTTTACTACTCTGTAGGTGGGATCTTCCTAGGTCTAGGACTAGCAATACTTTTCTCTCTATATCTAGGCTCTACGGTCAGTTCACTTAAAATTGTAATTTTTACAGTAATCAGTTGCTTCGTTATAGGTTATTTATTTCCTAATATGATTGGCACTATTTTTAAATGGGCTTGGAGAATTTTTCTTAATTAAGCTCTACATTGATGCTCATTTAACATAATGGCGGTTATACGAAGTACACTTGTATATTAATATAAATATCAATTACTTAATGAAAACAGAAAAATCCAAAAATGACCAAAAAGCCGATTTTGAAACAAGTCGGCTTTTTTATGAGCAGTTTTGATAGTTCTTGCCAATAAATTTGTTTAAAAAGTAGTCGATTTTGCGATTTTTTAAATTTTATCAATGTTTGAATGCTTAAAATTATCCACATTTTTTGTGGATAAAATTTAGGCTATTTTGTACGCTCAGGCTTACGTGAATCTCGGCCCTTTGCGGCTATCTAGGATACTGGAACTTTCCTATGATGAACTCATCAGGAACAGGAAGTTCCATAACATAAAACAAAAATTATAAGTTATTGCACATGGACCAGAGGGTACAACAGCACAATCAGCGACAATAAAAAACCCCGGCAGGATGCCGGGGTTTTTTATTATCTAAAATATTTAGATCAAAGTTGGATGGGCATCCAGAATGCGAATTAAAGTCGCTGCAGGACCAGTCGGATAGCGTCGGCCTTGTTCCCAGTTCTGTAGCGTTCTCGCGCTAATATGCAAACGTGCAGCAAACTCTGCTTGCGTTAATCCAGTTTTCTCACGTACTTCTTTAATATCTGGCAATTCAAGCTCTGTGACTCGACTGGCCTTTATCTCATTACGTTTGATGGCACCAGCTTCTTTGATTGAAGCAACCAGGTCATCAAATAAGTTGTTATCCATGAAATTGCTCCTTTACTAATTGACGCAGGATCGATGTTTCTTTGTCTGTCAGATTATCTTTCACAGACTTTGGATAAGCCACCAGGAAAAATATCTGATCATCTTCTGTGACCCAATAATAGATCACCCGGATGCCGCCGCTTTTACCTTTATTGCCTTGAGTACAGCGTACTTTACGAATTCCACCACCATTCTTGATTAAGTCACCTTTATCAGGTTGTACCAAAAGATCTTGCTGGAGCTGACGATACTCTTCATCACTTACAAGCTCTTTAATTTGCTTGGTAAAAACACTGGTTTCAATGAATAACATGAGCTCAAGTACGTCAATGGCGTATAAGAATTTTAGCAGTTTTAGAATAAAAAAACGAGAAAAGGTAGCTCTCATTTCTCATAACCGAAATTATCTTACGTGATTAGCTTCAATTTTGATTTTTAGGTAATAGAAATTACAACCAAAAGGTAAATAAATATTCAATTTTTTGATACAAAAAGTCATTTATAGTATATTTAATTAATTGATATAATTTACATTAAGTACATTATTAGAATAAATATATAGAATGCCTCGTTTAGTTCTAAAGGCTAAATCAATAAGATCTTTTGATCCTAAATTTTTGATGGCCTTAATTGATTGTCTACCTTTAAATCAGCGACCCTCTATTAAGGAATTATTAAATCTTTATCCAGAAGAAATTAAAT
>NZ_VPDM01000058.1:0-8731 GCF_013417645.1 Acinetobacter sp. YH12236 | reverse complement strand
ACAAAATAATTCGGTAATATGATCCATTGAGAAGCCTTGTTTTATAACATTTTGTCTTGAGAACCAATATGTTACAAAAACAGGGCTTTTTTTCTACTCTTTTTTTATATCGAACTCAGGTTAAATAGACTTTTTCTTTTATAAATTGAACATCAAGACAAAAAAAGGAGGTCATGTCTAATCATGACTAAATCCCTAATTAAGCACGTTTCAATGCCATAACATGGCGAACCATATCGTTAATATGTTGTTTTGTTTCATTATCTTGTGAACTTAACCATTCTACGACATCAGCATCAAAAGCCTTTGCTTGCGCTATGGCATGGCGTTCCTGTAATTTCTTCACAAAGCTAGGTTTAACCAATGGGGCATTGGTAGGGTCAAAATTTTTATAGCGTTCTAGTTCATTTTGCATTGCTGTACCTCCGCTTTTGGTGATGTGATGGTTCAAATGCAGTGATTATTCTCGCGACATCTCCACGTTCAACCCAAACCACTGTTAATAGTCTACCACGATTGCTTAAACCTACTGATATTAGTCGTTGTTCGTCATAGTGTCCTACATCATCAAAAGACATCAATGCAGGATCAAGGAAAATACTACAGGCCTCCTCGAACGTAATTTCACGCCCTCGATAGACTAAATCCATTTTTTGGTCATGCCATTCAAATAACAAGCCGTAATATTCAATCAATGGCATGATTACCTCTTTTTCTCTCGTAAAACTGAAATTAAGTAAGAATTTTCTTTTAGCATAAGAAATATTCTTATTATTTTGGGTCGATCACACATAAATCATTGTTTTTGGAATAGTTGCACTGATCTTTCATTATTCGGACACAAGGTTTAGTTTCTTCCCCAACTTTACAGCTTTGAATATCAAGTTGAATACCATCCTCTCTTAAGCTCTCAATCTTAGAAATATTCTCAAGTGGCTTTATATAAACACTAAATAACCAAATGATGCCAAGCATAAGAATGGTAAAAATTCCTAAAATCATTGTGATGATTTTCCACGAAAATTGATCACTGGTTGATTCAATCGAGTTTTTTAAATGTCCAAGTGCTTTGGCGGCCTTAATAAGCTCCGCTGTACCCTCTTGTAAACCCGTATTTAGCGATTTTGATACGGTGCTATGGGTTTGCCCTGCTATAACCTTCTGAATGCGTTCTTCGGTGATTTGAAGCTCTTTAACCGCCTGATTGACTAGGTTCTGCTGTTGTTCTGCAACTGCCATTAGTGCATATAGTTTTTTTTCATCAGGTGTCATCGGCTCATCCCCTTATAACTCATGGTTTTCTGTTGCTCTCGTTCTAATTTCTGCTGTTCTTTGTACTGTTCCAAAGCAAGCTGTTTGAAGCTGTCAAAATCAGCCTTAAAGCTCTCAATACCCTGTTTAATTTCTTTGTCTGAAATTGGGCTGTCTTTGAGTTCTTTCAGATCTTTTTTCAGGTCGCCTAAGTCTAGTCGCTCAAGCTCTTTATAGGCTGTACGTGACTGTTGCAGGGCTTCCCTGATTTCAGGGTCTTTGGCTTGGCTTGGTAATAGTTTTTTTTCAGGTTCTTTGTCTATGCCTTGCTCTTTATAGCTTCGCATATCAATACGGCTGTCAATTTGGTGTTTTTCTAAATGGCTGTTGCATAAATCTGCCCATCTTTGGCGTAAGTCTTTAATATCGGTTTTTCGTTCCTGGTAACTCTTGCCTGTATTGTCTTTTTTAGCTCCGCCACGTTCAGGATTCTTGCTGTTATAGCGTTTGAAATATTGCTCTGGATCTCGTTCGATTCCATCTTGCAGACGTTCATTAAACATGAGGTGCACGTGGGGCTGATCGTTGCCATCCATTGCTTTAGGGTTATGAATCGCAAACTGATACGGATATTTTGAGCCAATTTCAGACTGAATAAAGTCTTCAACCAGTTCTAGGCGTTGCTCGGCATTCATCTCTCTAGGCAGGGCAATTTCATATTCTCGATAGGTACTACCGTTTTTACGCTCGTAAAGGTCGGCTGCCTCCCAAAAGGTAATGGGATTATGTTCAGCCCATTTCGGCATGTTTCCATAAGCACTATGTTCAAGGTCGGTTTCTGCCTGTTCCTGTTTAAGCTTTTTTTCTTCGTCCCGATCAATATATTCGGCATGCGGTGCTGCCTTGCCTGCCTTGCCGACTTTGACACTTAAACGAGCAATCGCCATTAGGTTTTTTCCTGTTCCTTTTTTCGGTCTAGTTCTTTCTTAAATGCTCTTTGATCAAGTATCGAAGCCCACATCATAATGATGATAATTAACGGTGCTGCGATCACGCCAAAAGTAATATCTTTGATTTTTCCCAATACCTTTTTTAGTTGCATGCTATTGCTCCTAGCTTTGGTACTTCTTTTTTTCGTAAATTTTCAATTTACGGAAAAAAGAAGTTTCAGGGTTTTAGGGATGAAGTCCCTAACGTGCTTAGGTTTCTCAATGAAATTGAGAAACGTCTAAGCGCGCCATCAAATTTTTGATGGAAGTTCAGGCGACAATCTCTAGAATGACTTTAACAAAATTACGTTACTCGAACGTAAA
This sequence comes from Acinetobacter sp. YH12236, assembly GCF_013417645.1. Taxonomy (NCBI): domain Bacteria; kingdom Pseudomonadati; phylum Pseudomonadota; class Gammaproteobacteria; order Moraxellales; family Moraxellaceae; genus Acinetobacter; species Acinetobacter sp. YH12236. The sequence goes on along the minus strand of NZ_VPDM01000058.1, from coordinate 6,167 downwards.
TATTTTGTTATCGTTCTTTGAGTATTGAGCCTGTACTTTTGCGGTATCTGAATTAATGGAATTGAATATGAATAATGATTGGCTGTCTGAAAAAATCACCTATATTTCTGCTTTAAAAAATCCGAGTGATGCTCAAAAACTTTTATTGGAATTAGCAAAAATCCAATATCGTACACCTGACCAAGAGAAAAAACTGAATGCTTTGATTAAAGCCGAAAAAGCCATAGATAGAGCGAATAAACAAAAAGTAGCCGTTAGAAAATTACTGAATGCAGAAAAAGAAGCTGAACGTAAAGCTCGTACACGTCATCTCATCCAATTAGGCGCACTTTTTGAAATTGCTAACTTAGATCAACGTGACCCAGCCGAATTACTTGGGGTTCTGCTTAAAACTGCTGAAATAGATCCTAATGATATGAAATGGCAAATTTGGAAGGATTTAGGATTAGAAGTTCTCAAACAACGTAAAAATAATTCAAATTAATTATAAGCTAAGCTAGATCAGCAATAAATTAAGTTATGATTTAACAAATCATTATGAGATTTCATAGGACAATTAATGAAAAAGTTTATCTTAGGACTCTGTCTATCTTTACCAATTCTCTCTCATGCAACACCTAAATGGGAACTTGCTAATGTATTCATCACAAACAAAGATAAAGGTGAGATTTCTAAAATATATGTAGACAAAAATTCAATCAAAACAGCACCAAATAATAATGATATTAGATATTTTTCTATAAAAGAAGTTCACTCAAATCCTAAAAATAATGTAGTGAAAAATAATTTAGCGATTGAATGTTCACAAGGTCTTTTCTTGAGTCCATTTACTAATCAATGGGAACCTATTTTTCAAAGAGGCTATATTATTGGTACTCTAAAAACCTATGAATATTATAGCTATACAACTGTTTGCGATGATGTCAGAGGAAAATATTCTAATAATATTATTATTAATACAAACAGAATTGGATTTTAATAATAGCCTAAGCAGAACAAGCTTCTCAAAAGCTCTTCTTAAAAATATAAAAGCCTATAAAAGCAAAAGCACATGCTCTCAACTTCTCAACCGTTCACCAAAGCGTCGCACTTCGTGCTTTGGCTTTGGTGAACGGTTGAGAGAGTTTCGGCAATACTCACCCTAAGGGCAGTCATTTAAAAAAATGACCCATCCCCTAAGTATTGCCGATTTACCGCATATTCTTTTGGCTTCGGAGCCACGTATATCGGTCGTATCCGCACATAGCTTTGCAGACTATGCAGACAAGGACTAAAGGTCTTGCACCTTCTCCCACGCGCTCCCTGTCGAAGTATGGCGGTATCTCTGCGAGGGTTTCCCCAACATGCAACTTAACCAACCTATACAGCTACTCTTAACGCTCCGCTTTTGTGAGATTCCCCTGTAGCGGTTTAGCCTTTCGACTATCGCTACGTTGCACCAGTGACACTTATTCCCTCCACATGCAACGCATGCCAATCCGTAAAACGGACACGCAGAAGCAGGCAAAGCTCGATCTATGATGCTTATTTGATGATTTAAAACACGGATTAACGAAGACTTATCATTTTGGGTCTTGAACTAAACACTGTTTATTGTGAAAATAGAGTTCAGGTACAAGCCTTAGTGTGAAATCATAACGGTCGCCAAACCTTATGATCTTCGTTACTTGATGTTAGTGCATCAAATAACTGCGTACCGCTGAATTTACTTGAAAACCCCTCTAACTTGCAAGACTTAGAGGGGTTTTTATTTATAATTTTAAATTACAAATTACTTATCTTTATTTAAAGCAAATTTTCGCTTCTTAATCACAGTAATTGGCTTTTCTTTTGGAGCCATATTTTTCTGAATGGCTACCTGCCTCATTTCTACTGGCACAACACTATTTTCAGTAGATTTTGGACTAGATTCTTTAAGCTTTGAATCTGTTGGCTTTTGCAAAGTTGCTTCTTTATTTTTAATTTTTATATAAATTTCATGAGCAACTGTATTGTGTTCCTTAATTTCCCTGTTTTTATCAGTTAATTTTTTATACTGTTCTTTAAAAGGTTTTATAAATTTTTTGATAGCTGATAAGAATACAGCTTCTTCAGGGTATATATCCGCTAATGTCTTAGGTGCTTCCTTCTGCACAAAATTGATGAGATCGGCTGGAAATTTATTGAGAATCTCTGGAGTAGCAAAGCTTACAAAATCATAGTCATGATAAGAAATTACAGCATATCTGGTATTTTTTTTGGTCGGACTTTTAATATAACCTTTAACTGTTGCCTCTCCTTGATCAAGTAACTTTTTTAAATAGAAATCTTTGATTTGGTTTTCTATAAGTGCATTCCCTCTATAGAATCTAAGCTTCTGACTGATTTCCGCCTGTTCTTCCAGGTTGTCTTCATTAACAAGTTTTAGCTGTTCGGCTTGGTCAAGGAATTGAGCATAATTATATTGAGCAAGTTCGGATGTCCAAATCAGTAACTGGTCAAGGTTTTTAGGCATAGGAACTTTCAAATCATTCAAATCAAGCTTTTTAATGGGCGCAAGTTCTTCTTCCTTAAATTCATTTCTCTCTAAACTCGCTCGATTTAACATAGAACTATCCTTCAATATTACTTATATTTCAAAAATCTGTAAGTCATTAAAACAATCTTAAATAACCATCTAGACACCGAATACAGCCATTATAAGATTATGAAAAATCTAGAGCGACTATCTTTGCTGACATTTGTGTTCAAGGTGAGAGAGTTAAATAAATACGTATCGCTAAATGTAAAAAAAGTCTATTTAGTATTGATACTAAATAGGCCGAGCTCGGTCAGGCGTTGCTGTTCGTAGCCAATCACCCACTGCTCCCCTGCCCGGCCCAGCTTGCGGTTGGCTTCATCGCGAGCGGCATAATCGAACTTTCGCGGTAGGCGTTGCCGTAGAGATGCCGGGGTACGCACAAGCACTTCACGGGCGGGTGGTTCTACCAAAGCCGCTCGGTAGGTTTTGTCACCCGGAAGTTTTACCTCCTCCAGGGCATCGACAAGAGCGCCGACCGTCTGCTGATGTTCCAGAACGTAGGCGTGTACGGATTTACGCAGCAGCAGTTGGCTGTTGCCGCGTGGCTTGTAGCCGTTGATATAGGGCAGGCCCAGGGCATCGAGTACGGCGCTAATGTTCTGGTGCTTGAGCTCGACTGAAGACTTGCTGCGACCGTTCAGCAGTTGGCGCAGTGCCTGGTTGTGCTCGGACTTGTTGTACGGCTCCCCAGCCGCCTCGGCACGCAGCATGTCGAAATAGTCTTCGACCGTGGCCAGGACCTCTTCTTCGGACCAGTCTTCGCCGATGCGAATGATGCGAAACCCGAGCCGCGTCAGCGCCGGAACGACGGTCGCCTCGCCACCGGAGAAGCTGTCAGCAGTGAGCGGGCCCTGCTCGGGAAATTGCTTGCCGAAGGCCACACCGGCGATGGCCTTGGAATCGCAATCGGTGCCGGTCTTCGGATCACGTACCAGGAAGTCGCGGGACTTGCCGTAGCCGTGGCGCGCCAGGAATTTCGTGCGGCCCAGTTGCACGAACTCATCGATGGCAGCCTGCACGGCGGCGGGGCTTCGAAGCTGGGAGAGTTGAGACACAGGGTCCTTCCTTACTGTCATGGTGTGCCGGGAACCGCCGAGCCACGAGATTATGAGTAGCCCCTGAACAGAAACGTCACGATAAAAGCCGTGAACGCCACCAGGCCCATTAAATCCCTTGCGTATTTGCAGCCCGTGCTGTCCAAACCTGTACCAGGTCCGATCAACACGCTCCAACCATTGAGGTACGAAAACACCGCCTGACCGAACAAAAAATGCGTGATAGCCGCCGCAGCCATGACGCCGGAATCGTCAGACAGGCTGTAGCTGTTGACCATTGCCCTGTACGCCTGCATCTGAAATGGCTATTGCCCTGATGGGAGCCGGCTTTTCAGCCACCGACACCAGCGATGCCGTCAATATTCTTTACCCGATAACCATGACCGTACAAGCTAACAAGGCCTGGCAAGCCAGCGGACTTAAAAAGTCTTTTTTTCTACCATCCCACAAAAAAGTTCGTGGTGGAGAAAAGATAAGCTATGCAAGGCTTTAGGAGACGTGGTTTTTCAGGATGACGAAGAACGATTCGGCGCTAGGTGCAACATAGGTGCATCGCACGAGCGCTAGGAACGGCGAAAAAAGGCGGACGTGGCGAAATCGGTAGACGCAGCAGACTTTAAAATTGGAGTGCCCGCGGGGAAATCCGCGGAGTAGAACCGCTCAAAGTCGGGGAACGCTAACGGGCAATACCCTAAGCCAATCCCGAGCCAAGCCCCTTCGGGGGAAGGTGTAGAGACTGGACGGGCGGCGCCTAAAGCCTTCGGGCAATGGCGAAGGGACAGTCCAGACCACGAACGTCATCAGACGGCGGCGAAAGTCGAGGTGGTACGAAAATCTGCTTCTCTGTGAGAGTACGGGTTCGAGTCCCGTCGTCCGCACCACAAAGCCAAACATCCCTGCGATGATCGACCTCTGGGCGTTTGGTCGTGAGCCCGCCACCCTCGCGCTACGCTTTGCGCAGGCGTCGAAGGCGATCAGGTGCGCCCATCGATTCCGTCGAGCACCATCGCTGCGAGTTCATCGCTGGTGTGTGCACCACTATCGAGAACACGGGTTGTGCATGGAAGCCGTTCCCTTGCGGCCAAGCATCGGGCGACATTCGCTAATCGCCACTCTCGAATCTCCGCATTTCGATTCGGGTCAGGATGCATGGTCTGGTTCGCGATCCGGTGACGCAATAGGTCCTCGTTGAGCGTCAGAAAGATGTGCAGCAGCTGATCGTCGATCCGCCTTACCCCGTCGAGTATCTCAGTCAAATAGTCCGGGTGCACGAGCGTCATTGGGATGATGATGTCCTGCGAGTAATTCCTTCGAATCTCCCTGACCGCCGCGATCGTAAGTCCCCTCCACAAGGGGAGATCCTGATAGTCTCCGCTCGCTGGCATGGGGACCGTTTCTTTCACCACGAACCCGATTTCCTCGGGGTCAAAGATCAGCGATTTGGAACGCCGATCGCGCAGCCGCTTAGCGAGCGTCGTCTTTCCGGCGCCGAAAGGTCCGTTGATCCAGATTATCATTGTCGACGGCCTCTAACCTGAAGGCTCGCAAGAGCGCTCGACGGCCTCGTGCGGAGGCACGATCGGAGTGGTTCCGAAATGCTTCTCAAGATAGGTGACGCCGAACGTCACGATGTCCTGCGCGTCGAACAGGTAGCACTGAGCAAAGCCCACGACACCTTCTCGATGGCGACCGAGCTTCACGTAAGCATTTGCTATAGTTTCAACCGCATCCGGCTTTCCTTCGATAGCAAAGCAATCGAGAATGCCGTTTGAATCGTAATCCGATGCCGTTTTCCAGGCGACTTCACCGTCTCTTCCAAGCATCGGCATCTCATACGTCACCCACCGTTTGTTGGGGATATCGGCAACCGCCTCGGCGTAGTGCAATGCGGTAACGGAGTTTAGCGGCGCACCCAACAGCAGGGCCTTCCCGCCAAGGCGAACGAACCGCTCGACGGGCGATCCTTCCCCCAAGGCGTGACCGAGTTCGTGAGGCTCCGTCAGCGTTTCAGCCAGCGGACCAACCGCGACCATCGATGCATCGGGGTGCGCGCTGCGCCGCGCGCCGGGGGCTTGAACCAGAAATTGATTCAGCAGGCCGAACCCACGGTAAGTCCCGGCTGTTGCGGGATCGAACGGCAGCCAGGTACGGCGGGCTTCGTCATCCAGCCGAGCGCCATTCAGAGTCTCCTCGTAGGGTGATCGGTCCCACGACGCGTATCCCATCACAGTGCCAGTCGGCCCAACCGCGGAGCGTAACGCGGCAACGACCGTCTCCGCTCCTCCTTCGACCGGACCAATCGCTTTAAGTGAGGCATGCACCATCAAGAGGTCACCGGTTTGGACTCCGAGTTTTTGAAGCGCCTCCGTTATTGCCTTCCGCGTATGCATCGCGATATCTCCTCTAAACTGCAAAACACTATACCTAACCTGAGTTCGATGAAATCCACTTAACCTTTTAGCATATTTTGGAAAGTTGGCTTATTGGGGTTCAAACAATAAGCCACTACAGCAGCCATGATATTCACCATGAAGTTATTTACCGAACGATGA
>NZ_VPDM01000057.1:0-9294 GCF_013417645.1 Acinetobacter sp. YH12236 | reverse complement strand
AAACGAACAAATAGAGCAGATAGAGTTTGCACTCAACCATCGTCCTAGAAAAACACTAGGTTGGTATACACCGAGTGAAGTTATGGCTGGTTTTTATACTGTTGCACTTGCCGCTTGAATCCGCCTTCTTCAAAAATTAAATTTTTTAAACATAAGAAGTGAAAGGAAAAATAGCTATGCTTGTCTACATATGTTAGTTCATGATCTTGGCTTAAATAAAGATTTTAATGATGAGTTAGCTTCATTAAAAGTTCTAATGGAAAAAGTAAGAATTTTCTATACAACACGTTCATCATTTAACTCCCTTGATCCGTCCGATCTTCAACTTGAAGAAAAATTAATAGAAAAACTGAAAAATCTAGAAGATCTCAATTTATTTGCAAGGCTATATGAATCTCAGTTCATGACTAAAAAATACGATGAAGTGAGAAAATTCAAAGATGCCCTCTCACCTGCTGACCAATCTCAACACCTATGGAAAGATTGGGATAACTATTTAAATAGCGGATTTATTATAAATCCTATTTAAAATCCAAAAATTTTTCTATCTCGTTCGTCTGTTAAATAACGATCCATCTGGGCCATTAATTTGGCCCTAGCTTGTTCATCATCCTCAGTAATTTTTAGCATACAAGAACCGATTAAAATCTTGCGTCTGGTATCGTCCTTTCGTGCCTGTTCTTTCTCTTTGGCTCGTTCTCTTGCTAGTGCTGCCTGTCTTTGAGCTTTGAGCTGTTTCAGCTTTTCTTCCTGGGCTTTAATTTTGCTGTCTAGTGTTTCAGTAACGCTCATTAATCCAATACCATCATCCTGGGAAACCATCCCTAACATAAGCGCACTTGAATCTGCATTCAAGGTGCTATATGTATAGTAATGTTTTCCTCGAAGAGCGCACTTATGCAAACTTCGTTTGCAAGTACGATTGGGGTCTCCCCAATACCCCGACAACCGTATTCACGGTTGTATTTCACTACGTGAAAATTTAAAAGCGAAAAACAGGCATGGCGATTTACCACTTTTCAGTCAAAACCGTAGCACGATCAGCAGGGCGTTCTGCCACTGCTGCAATCGCCTATCGGGCCGGTGAAAAGATCTATTGTGAACGTGAAGGCCGGGAACATGATTACAGCCGAAAAACTGGCGTGGAATATAAAGAGGTTTATTTACCCAAAGACGCACCAGAGCATTTAAAAAACCGGGAAAGACTCTGGAATGAAGTAGAACAGCGAGAAACACGAAAAAACTCGACAGTTGCCCGGGAATTTGTAATCGCTTTTCCAAGTGAATTAAATCAGGAACAACGCCTGGCCATGCTCGAAGAACTATGCGCCAGTATCGTGGACAGACATCAGGTGGCTGTCGATGCCTGTATCCATGCCCCGCATACTGGATCCGGCAGCGATGAACGCAATTATCACGCCCATATCCTGATGAGCACACGCAAGCTCACTCCCGAAGGTTTTACCGAGAAAACCCGGGAACTGGATCAGAAACACAGTGGAGAAATCGAACACTGGCGGAAACACTTTGCCGATATCTGCAATATGCACCTGGACATGGCCGGATACACCGCCCGAGTCGACCACCGCAGCTACAAGGACCAGGAGAATGGTCTGGAAGCCACCCTGCACGAAGGGCCGAAAGTCACCGAACTGCGCCGAAAAGGGATTGAGACCGAAATCAGCCGTAGTAATGATGAAATCAAACAGAGAAATCAGGCGCAGCTGCAATACGGCAAAAATATGGATCTGCTGATTGTTGAAAATGAGATAAAACTCAGCACACTGAAAACTGAACAGCAGACCCAAATCAAAAATAGCGCTAAAACGTCACCAATTGACGAAAAAGCCCTATTTGAGGAAAAACAGAGGGAAACCCTTGGTAAAGTGCTAAATCGCGAAATCAGCGCAAAAGACGCGAATCTAGACCTGGATTTTATGCAGCGCAATCTCAAACAAGCCGAAATAAACCTGACCAAGCACCACAAACATCAAAACGAGTTCAATCAGCACCTTGCCCAGGAGATCGTGAAAAGCGGACTCAAGCAAAGTCATGACAAATTGCAAAGCCTGGTTGATCAACACAACGAATTAACCCAGAACAAACCCTTACTGTTTGGAAAAAAAGCCTGGGAAGCCCAACGTGATGAGATCTACCAGGAACACAAAAAGTTGAAAGGTCAGCATGAACACCAGAAAAAACATGGTGTGAAGGATTTATTGGAGAATGAAAAGTTCAAAGAACATGCCTGGAAGCAGTACCAACAACAACATCCGGCCAAAGCCAAGCAATACCAGACTCTATACCTATCCTATCAAGTCATTAAAAAATGTGTGGATGAGATCAAAGCAGAACAACAGATGAAACTCAGACAACAACAACAGCTCAAAGCACAGCAGCATGCGCCTAAAATGAAATCTCGTGGCATGAGTCGCTAAACAGAGCGAGTGTCTACGAGCGAACTGAGAAAATTTGCCCATCCCTTTCCCTGATTACAAGCTCCCTATCCATCAATCACCTGCATAGCAGAGCATCCCGAATGGGTGCGAACTTTCCAAGCTTGATTCCTAAACCGAGCGTAGCGAGAAAAAAAAACTCATGAGCGAAGCGAATTCCGAGCTGCTTTTGATCTTGCTTTTGCTTTTTCTCAAATTCACGAAAATATGAAGCAAAAATTGCCTCAACGAATCGAGCGAAAGCGAGATTCAATAGAGTTTGAGCGAAGCGAAAACCAAGGGCAATTTTTCATGAAATATGCTTTTAATTATTTTTAAGCTTTTAAATGCTTTTAGATAGCCTGTAAACCTGAATTTATAAGGCTTTGAGAGATTATAAAACGAGGTTTACCTTGCATTAAAACGAGGTTTACCTTGCATTAAAACGAGGTTTACCTTGCATTAAAACGAGGTTTACCTTGCATTAAGCGAGTTGATAATATAACCTCGTCTTATTGACTTAAAAATATAAATTTTTCATATGAAAACCGAACTAATTGTCAAAGATAACGCTTTAATTAATGCTAGTTATAACCTTGATCTAGTAGAACAACGATTAATTCTTTTAGCTATCGTTGAAGCCAGGGAATCAGGTAAAGGGATAAATGCTAATGATCCATTAACAGTTCATGCTGAAAGTTATATCAATCAATTTGGTGTACATCGAAATACTGCTTATCAAGCCTTAAAAGATGCTTGCGATGACCTATTTGCAAGACAATTCAGTTATCAAAGTCTTAGTGAAAAAGGTAATGTCATTAATCACAAGTCAAGATGGGTAAGCGAGGTTGCTTATATTGATAATGAGGCTGTCGTTAGACTTATTTTTGCTCCAGCTATTGTGCCTTTAATAACTCGATTAGAAGAACAATTTACAAAGTATGAGATACAGCAAATAAGCAATTTAACGAGTGCTTATGCTGTTCGCTTATATGAAATATTGATTGCGTGGCGTAGTACCGGAAGAACGCCTCTTATAACTATCTACGATTTCAGACAAAAAATAGGTGTACTCGAGACTGAATACAAAAGGATGTACGATTTTAAGAAATATGTTTTAGACATTGCATTAAAGCAAGTAAATGAACATACCGATATTAATGTCAAAGTTGAACAACATAAAACCGGCAGATCCATTACGGGCTTTTCATTTAGCTTCAAACAGAAAAAGTCAGCAACAAATACAGCCAATGACATTAGTCAGGACAAAGAGCTAAAAATCAATTTGACTGATGCACAACGATATTTATTTGCTAGTAAATTATCAGAACTTCCTGAGATGGCTAAACTTTCACAAGGTAATGAAAGCTATGAACAGTTTGCTGCTCGGATTGTAACCATGCTGCAAGAGCCAAATAAATTAAAAGAATTTATGCCATTACTTCGAAAAGTCGGCTTTCAATGAATGATGTCAATTGACATAGTAAAGTTAACAATCAACTATTAACACTATTTGAAAACTGGTTTACATAATGAAAAAACTGTCAGTTTCAGAACTAGCGAAATTATATGGATATTCAAGACAAGCTGTATATGCCCATATAAAGAAAGGAAATTTATCAAAAGGATCGGATGGATTAATTGACTTTTCAGAAGCCTTGAGAGTTTTTGGGGAACCACAAAAAAGCAATTCTAGTGTCAACCAAAGTCAATCAACTAGTAGTCATAACTTAACAGAAGTTGACTTGCTAAAACGTCAAGTTGACATGCTGGAAAAACAATTAAATCAGGCAATACAGAGAGAAAATCAATCATTAGAACGTGAATCGTTTTATCAAGAACAGATTGAGGCCATGCAGCGCTTACTGGAAGCTCCAAAAGCCAATATGACTACGTTTACCGATCATGAATCTGAACAGGATATAGCAACAGATTCTCGGCCACAGACTGAATCGAACTATGACGGATTGACTACTCCAGAGAACAAACGCATCCCTGTTCCAGAACATATTGAGCCTACACCTAAAAAGAGGGGCTTCCTGAGTCGTTTTTTCCTTCCTTACGGTTAACCAGGACTCCACTTTTTTGATGAGCCAATTTCAGTGCAAGCACATGAAATAATGACTCCTCAAAAAACCGGATGATGTTTATTAAAACTGAATAAAATCGTGGAACATTGCTTATTTATTAAGCGTGGAACACTAAAAAAGATAAAAAAAGCCCGAACAGGGATGTTCGAGCTATCAACTAGGAACTACAGCGTTGAATTTTCAAGAGAATTATAACGCATTTCGTATAACGTGCATTATGTTAATTTTAGGGAATCTAACCGTTTCTTACTTATTTAAATTTTGGAAAAATGTAGGCTATTTATGTCATTTGACTTCGTAAAAATCTTTAAAGAAATTGATCTTCATAAAAATGATCTAGATATTGATAATTTCATGACAACGATCATCAATCATTGTCATGAAATGCAGCCAAACAAAAGTTGGGACCTATTCAAAGAATTAGATTACACAACAGAAGTTAAAAGTTTAGCAGCCCACGTAATTGACTCTTTAGAAAAAGAGGCTTCTCCCTTTATTGAGCAAGGGTTTTGGTTTGGTCTTTCTGATAATGGATATCTATATTTTGCAGTATCAGATCAATACATTGCAGAAGAAGATAACTTAGATTGGATGTCTGAAGCTAGAACATACTATCCTGAGCAAGGCACTTTTAGCTCTGAAATTTTACGATCTATTGAAGATTTAGCAGATGAAACAGAACTGGATAATTATGCTGAATATCCTTTGTTCTTAGCTTATGCACTTAAACTGGCACAAGCGTCAATGAATCATTATAAAACCGCTTACCCAGAAAGAAAGGTTGGGTACTCTATTGGATATGATTCAGGAGATTTTATTACTGGAGGATGGATCTAATCCCCCCATTTAACATAATGGCTGTTATACGCAATAAAAAAACCTGGGCACCAACCCAGGTCTAAAATTTAAAAAACAGATAAATATCAGTGCAATAAACTCATTTTTCTAATTTCGCATAACGTGTATTATGTTAATTGTAGAAATTCTTAAATATTAAAACATATTAAATATTTTCCATAAAAAATGCTCTACATAGAATGTAGAGCATTTTTTATGGAAAATATTTAACTAGAAGTCTTTTTTAATTACATAGCTATATTCTCAAAAGTGTATAAATAAATTAAATAAATAGAAATTATTTTCTAACTACTCTTAATGATAAATTAAGACTATCTAATATTTTTAAAAATGTAGATAAATTAGGATTTGCATCTTCTTTAAACGCTCTATATAAATTACTTCTATCTAATTGAGTTTTATCTGAAATCTTCTTTATTCCTACTGATTTAGATACTTCTTCTAAACCATTTAAAATGGTTGCTTGATCATTATCTGCTTCTTCAAATATAGCTTCTAAATAGTCAAATATCATTTCTTGATCTTTTATATATTTACTCTCATTTAAAGTTTTCATAATTACCTTTCCTATTAAATAAATTTACACATACACTTGTAATTAATCTCGAATATCAGCCATATAAATCAGATAAATCCATATGGCTGTTTATTATTGCGTCACGTAAGTGACGCAATAAGTTTTTGAGCTAATGCAATGTCAGCATCTTGGGTATCTTTCACACCACAATGAACGGCAGTGAAGACTTGCTCAGCAATTCGTGTTAGGTAAACTCGATGACCTTTACCTACATCAATTTTGAGCATGAGCACGTTACCGTGCACAACTTTACAGTCTCCAAAGTTAAGATACTCGTTACCGCGAACTTCACCTTTTGAACGAATTCGGGTAAAGCGGGCTAAAATCTTGGCAATAGCTTTACGATCAGCTACCTTTTCTAAAGCCTTTTCAAAAGAATCAGCTTCTTCAATTTTGATACTAGTCATTAAAGACTCCTGTAATTAAATATTCTATCCATTTTTGTTGTTTTTACGCAACATATAGTCGTTTTAAAGCAACACAATCATTAATTGGTATGTATTTCTTGTTTTCAAGTGTAATTCTTAAAAAAAAAATAAAAAAATAAAATTATAATAAAAAACAGTTGTTTATATCTATTTTTCAATTAAAAAAACTTTAATAAAACTTGATATTACCTTTCTCCAGTTCGCACACTCATTAAACATGCCCTTTGGATGGATGTTGATCTGATATCAAGTTGATATCGATTCGATGGCAGTAAAAATTTAGTCATGACTAAAACATTGGACTTATATCTCCACATTCCTAGTTTAGGTAATAGAAGTTAAAGCAGATTTTAGTTTCTTATGTACGTATATGCCCACATCAATTCCGGGCCTTTTCGCCTATACGACCTGGCTGAAATTTTCTATGATGGAGACATAGAGAGCGGGATGCTCCAAATAAAAAGAATAAGAAAATCGCACACGGATCGGCAGGTACGACAGGACTTATACCGAGCGAACAAATACGAAAAACCCCGACAGGATGTCGGGGTTTTTTATTATCTAAACTTTATTCAGTTTCTTTGTATTTGCTTGGTCTCAACTAAGCAAGGACCTGTCATCACTACTTTTAAGCAAGTGATTTATCATATTTATCAAAAGCGAAAAGCAAGATTTCACGCATCCTTGTTTGGTCAGAAATTGATGTTATTGCTGCACTCTATGATAATATGTTATCATTATCTAATCGATTTAGATGTCTCTTTTAAGCGCGAAACAAATTGCTTCCAAGAGCTATAATTTGCGTAGGAACACCATTGATACTTGGATATTAGTGTCGTGTGAGACCTTAAGAGAGACGGAAGGCGGGCAACTAACAGTTAGCTCGCCTTTTTTTTATTTCTTATAAAGTAATTCACCTTGCCTATGCTTGTTGAGCTTTTTGAGCTCACACTGCATAAAATTCCAAAGAACATTATTATTCGCATCGATTTTTAAAATCAGCAGAATATGGTTTTTGGAACCAGAAAATATTCCAATAAAAGCAAGTCTAAATCCTCCATCTGAATATTTAATTTTCCATACTTCGAATGGATTTAATAATGTAAGGTGAGCTAATTTCGAAAATCGTTCTCTAGCATCTCTTCTTTTCTCGACTACATGCTTTAAGTTATCTATCGAAACAATCGCCCAACTTTGAATAGCATTAAGAAGAATTTTTCTTGAATAGATACCATCAACTAGTTCAAATTCTTTAGAAACGATCTCTAAAGCTTCTTCTTCAGTATCACCAGCCTTTAAAATCATTGATTCTTCAAATGGATGAAATTGTTCTAGAGGAGTATTTCTAATGTCATCAAGATTAAAGTTTTTCCAACTTTCTTGATCTTTTTCCTCCCTAATCATTTAGTATCTCAACCATAAAAACGAACTATTCTACTCGATTATTTCTTTAACTATGCACAATTATCAATCCCATATGCTCACATCAATTCCGGTCCTTTGCGCCTATACGACCTGGCTGCGATTTCTTATGATGAGGACATGGAGAATAGGAAGTTCCAGAAAAGAATAATAAGAGATAGGCACAAGGAAAGTAAGGTACGACAGGAGTTTTACTGAGCGAACTAATACGAAAAACCCCGGCATCCTGCCCGGGTTTTTTATTACTTAATTTATATGGTCTACAAATTTCTTTAAATTCTCTATATGAATTAGAGTATATATCTTCGCTTAATGTAAAATTAAAATTCATTTATCTTTTTGTTTTATAAAGTACATTAAGGGTATTCAAAGCTCTAATGTAGAACACAAAATGCAAGATCAATTTAAATTAGTAAGAGATGATTACACCAACATAGAAAAAGCATTTGATGGTGATTTATGGAAAAGAAAAGAATTAGGCAATAGGCTCACAGAATATGTATCTCGATTGAAAATTGGAGCAACTATAGCTATTGATGCAGAATGGGGGTCTGGTAAAACATGGTTCGTTAATCATTGGAAAAAGCAGTTAGAAGATAGAAAATTTGATGTGATCTATTTAGATGCTTTTGCTAATGATTACCTAGAAGATCCGTTTTTAACAATCTCAATGGAAATTGCAAATAAAATTAATGTAGACCCTGCTTTAGTAAGAAAGTTCAAAGAAAAGCTTACTAGTGTTTATCATTCAATTTTGCCAAATCTTCCTATACTTCTTTGGTCTTTAGGAACTTCAATAATCTCAGCAAGTTATTTTGGTAAAACTGCTGCCGAAGTTTTAAAAAATTCAACTGAAAATGCTGGAGACTTTGGAGAGGAAAGTGCGAAACTACTTAACGAAAAATTAAAAGAACATTTATCAGCTCAAGTTGAAAATTATGAGCAAGAAAAGCAAACTTTAATTTATTTTAAAAAAGCATTAGCAGAAATTGCGGAAAAACTTGATCATCCATTGGTTTTTATTATTGATGAATTGGATCGTTGTAAACCAGAATTTTCTATTCGTTTAATTGAAAGAATTAAGCATTTTTTTGATACTCCTAACATTATTTTTGTACTGGCAGTGAATAAAAAACAATTATCAGAATCTATTAATAAATTTTATGGTTTTAATGATGTTAATGATTACCTAGAAAAATTTATAGATTTCAATATTAGGCTACCTATTCCTCATCAATATGAATATGGATATCTGATCGAAAATTATGTTCAAACACATGGTTTTGTTATTCGAAATACCAATGCCATAAAAATGCTTTTCATATATTTCCAGCCAAATGCAAGACAAGTAATTAAAATTCCGCAGATTCAAATCCCAAGTGCAACACATTTGTAGTTAGTTGAAAAAGTTAGGTGTATTCATAGAATCATTAGACTTTTTCAACTCGCAATTGGAAAGCACACAATGAAGAAATACACCCAAC
>NZ_VPDM01000056.1:0-9647 GCF_013417645.1 Acinetobacter sp. YH12236 | reverse complement strand
GTTCCATTTTAGAGATTTGTTTAAGATAAGATATAACTCATTGAGATGTGTCATAGTATTCGTCGTTAGAAAACAATTATTGTGACATTATTTCAATGAGTTATCTATTTTTGTCGTGTACAGAGCTTTTGTTTAATGAAATTAGAAAGTTCCAATAAAAAAGCCGAATCATGAGATTCGGCTTGAAGCATTTATATTGAAAGCGTGATTTTATTTCTTGTTCACATCTTTCATTTCAATTTTCTTGGCTTCCGGGGTCACTTCACGAGCTTCACCATCAATAATGGTTGAATCGCCATGCCCCCCCTGCTGGTTCTGCATATCCTGCATTTGACGCATCATTTCAGCAAACGGGTTTTGGCCTGCACCACCACCGACATCGCCCATCATGCCACCCATCATTTTTTCCATCATGGCTTGCTGACGTTTCATCATCATTTTCATCATGGCTGCCTGGAAAGCACGTTGTACAGGTGGAATCAGCATTAATACCGCAAGCACATCACTAATCAAACCAGGAATCAGCAGGAAAAAGCCGGCTAAGATTTTAGGCAAATTATTTGATAATGCTGGATCTGCACTCATCTGTCCCATCTGCATTTGCTGCATTTGTGGCATTACACCGGCCGAATATTTCCGGATCAGGTTCATACCGATAAAGAAAGCCGCCACGAACCAGAAAAATACGTACCACATGCTCCCGACAAGGTCACCCACGCCAATCCATACAAATACTTCGAGGACTAAGCCGGCCAGGATAATAAGAAATAATTTCATGAAAATTAATCTAATCTCAGTAAAATAAATATTAGGATGCTGTAATCAACTGCTTCATCAGGATCAAGCTTTTTTGATACGCTTATGTAACAATATGGGCATTATTTTATTTTTAAAGTGCAGGCATGTCATTAATTATTGGGATTGATCCCGGTTCGCGTCTAACAGGTTACGGTATCATCC
Source organism: Acinetobacter sp. YH12236 (assembly GCF_013417645.1). Lineage (NCBI taxonomy): Bacteria > Pseudomonadati > Pseudomonadota > Gammaproteobacteria > Moraxellales > Moraxellaceae > Acinetobacter > Acinetobacter sp. YH12236. Next base: position 8,687 of record NZ_VPDM01000056.1, on the reverse strand, counting down.
AAAAAGAAGGTTCAAAACTCACTTTTGTTGATGCAGGAACGATTAGAACTGAAACAGCGGAAATGCCTGAACGTTTAAAACGAATCTTTGCTGGTGTCGAACGGATTGTCAAATTTTACGGCCCGACCGAGGCTGCGGTGGAACAGGTGTTTATGGCACAAAATCCGGATTCTGCTCTCAAACTGGGTCAGGCTCGTGGTGCGGCAGTCGCAGCCTTGGTGAATCTGGATCTGAAAGTTGCCGAATATACGGCACGGCAGATCAAACAGTCTGTTGTGGGCTATGGCGCTGCAGACAAAGAACAGGTTCAGATGATGGTTATGCGTATTCTGAACCTGACAATCAAACCGCAACAAGATGCTGCCGATGCACTTGCTGCTGCGATTTGTCATGCTCATGCTTCAGGCAGCATGAGTAAAATGGCCGTATTGAATGCCTTGGGCGGTATGGCACGCGGACGCAGCCGGGTCAGCACCCGTCGTCGTTAGTCTTTAGTTAATACTTTAAAATCCTGAAAATCAGCGTCCTGAAGAGTCAATTTCTGCTGATGAATTGCAGTAACTTCTGCACGTTGTGGTCCAGTTCTGCTGAACTGGATCATTTCCTGAACAATCGCTTCCTTCCCAACAATGATAGCCTCAACTTCACCTGTTTCCAGATTACGCACAAAACCCTTTAAACCTAATTGAATTGCTTGTTGTTCAAACCAGCGACGGTAGCCCACGCCCTGCACTTTGCCCTGAATGATCAAATGAATGGCCTGCATTTTTATTTTCCTTAGTGGTTCACAACCTGGTAAATGGCATGTTTCATATCTTGTGCCTGCAAGCCGCGCTCCCCATTTTTTGCCAGCAAATCGCCTGCAAGTGCGTGCAAAGTTACGATCTCATGTAAATGAATGGCATCTTTAAATTGGGCTTTCAAACTTGCGATCATGCCAGCAAGTACATCTCCCATTCCTCCGGTTCCCATACCGGCATTGCCTGCGGTACAGATGAAAAGAGCATCTTCTAAAATCAGGCTACCTGAACCTTTGAGCACCCATTGTCCCTGATATTTTTGCTGGAGCTGTTGAATTGCCTGAATACGATCTGCTTCGACTTCTGATGCTTTCATTTCTAACAAAGTAGCCGCTTCACCCGGATGTGGTGTTGCATAAGTATGGGCATTCAACTTTTGTGGTGATTTTGCCAGAAACCACAAGGCGTCTGCATCGAGAACTATCTCCAGTTCTGATTGCTGAATCAGGTCAAACCAGTATTTATATTGCTGTTCAGCCCAAGTATCTCGTCCTAACCCCATACCAAAACAGACAGCATCCACATGACGAACTAAAGCTTGGCGTTGCTCAGCATCTAGCGCATTAATATCACGCAGCATGATATTCGGAGCACGTGACAAAATGGCAGTATGATGTTTGGCATCACAAACCACAGTGACCTTACCTGCACCGGCAGCAAAGGCTGCCTCAGCTGCCATAATGACCGCACCGCCCATATCGGCATGCCCCCCAATTACGAGCACATGCCCATAACTGCCCTTATGTCCAAAAGCTTCACGTTTAGGCAGATGAATTTGAGTCGAGGAAATTTGAGCTATCGGCACAAGTTCAGCATCGGGAGGAATAACCGAGATGACCTCTACCTTGCCGGCATATTCTTTGCCTCGTCCGGTAAATAGTCCCGCCTTTAAACCTAAAACAGTAAAACTATGATCTGCCTTAATGGCAACCGGCAAAGACTGGCCTGTATTGGCATGCAGTCCGCTTGGAATATCCACTGCAATTTTAAGACCTTGCTGGGCATTAATGCTTTGAATAATCTGTTGCCAATTTTCATTTAGATCACGGTTCAAGCCGATCCCAAATAAGGCATCAATATAGACATCATATTGTTTCTGAAAATTAAAACCTGAATAAGTGGGTATACCGATTTGCTGAGTTTCCCGGATTGCTTGAGCCAGATCCTGTGATGGATCGGGTTCTGCTGCATAAATATCTATTTCAAAACCGGCCTGTTTTAAATATTTACCTATCAGATAACCATCACCGGCATTATTACCCTGACCGCAACACACAGCGATTCGGGTCAATTGCTGTTGTTCCAACAAAGGGATGAGTCGCTGCGCAATCGACCATGCTACCTGTTGCATCAAACCATAAGAACTATTTTGCTTGCCAAACCAGCGCTGCTCCCATGCTTGTATATTGCGGCTATGATAAACTTGCTGCTGCATTTCTTATTTCCTGTTTCTGGTTTATGACAACACCCGATTCCCAAGCGCAAATCCAAGTTTATCAACAAGATCCCCATGAACTGAAAGCGTGGATCAAAGCGCAGGCACGAGAACTGGGTTTTTCTGATTGTGTCATTGCCCAACCGGATGCTCAAGCAGAATTAGTCCGCTTGCAGGAATATTTAGACCGCGGCTATCACGGTGATATGAAGTTTTTGGAAGAAAATCTGGAAAAACGTGCCGATCCCACACTGCTTATTCCCAATACCAAATCCGTGATCTGTGTACGAATGGATTATCTGGTCGATCTTCCAGAACCGCGTCTAGTGCCCTATGCACCAAATTCTGCGATTATTGCCCGTTATGCCCGTGGTCGTGACTATCATAAGACCATGCGCGGGCGCCTAAAAATGCTGGCTTCTAAAATTCGGGAAAAAGTCGGTGAATTTGAATCCCGCCCCTTTGCAGACTCTGCTCCTGTATTTGAAAAATCCCTGGCCGAAAGTGCGGGCATGGGCTGGACCGGTAAACATACTTTATTAATCCATAAAAAATCCGGGTCTTTCTTTGTTTTAGGTGAGCTGTTTAGCTCACTGGAACTGCCCTTTGATGAGCCTGCAAGCAAACATTGTGGTTCATGCACAGCCTGTATTGATATTTGCCCGACACAGGCTATTGTTGAACCGTATATGCTGGATGCACGTCGCTGTATTGCTTATTTAACCATTGAGTATAAAGGGATCATTCCAGAGGAGTTACGTCGAGGGATTGGTAACCGGGTCTTCGGTTGCGATGATTGTCAGTTGATTTGTCCGTGGAACAGCTTTGCTCAAAAAACTAATATTGAAGATTTTCACCCCCGACATGGACTGGATCAAGTGAGTTTACTGGATCTCTGGCAATGGGATGAAGCTACATTTTTAAGCTCAACTGAAGGCAGTCCATTACGCCGTACCGGCTATCAGAGCTTTATGCGCAATATTGCGATCGGCTTGGGTAATGCGCCTTTTGATCCACAGATTGTCCAGGCATTACAAGCTCAGCAGAATCAACATGATGAGATTGTACAAGTTCATATTGACTGGGCCATACAGGAACAACTGGCAAAATCCCGGTAATTTTCAATTTTTACTTCGGTTCACATTTTCTCGTCAAAGCCTTACACAGTTACTGTGCAAGCTATGGCATAAAGGAAAAAGAATAGAAATAAAGCCGGAGGTGGATATGCAAAAGTCATCTGATACACAACATCAAAATCAGGAACAGCTTGAAGAGTTGCAACATCAACACCAGAAGCAGCAACAACAGCAACAGCAGCAGTCACAACATGGCCCGCTTGGCTCTCCAAAAAATAACCAGCACGAACAAGATGAACGTGTATTAAACAAGCAACATCGTAGTGATTTACAAAACCAGAATATTCACGGAAATCATCGTGAATAAACTCCGATCAAGAGTTCAACTACAAAGCTCACCTTGTGTGGGTTTTGTTTTTTCTATAAGGTCATATTTTGCTAATGAAGATGGCGATACTTTTACTTAAGATGGAGCCTGATAAATAAATATGAACAAGGATGGACAGATGAACAGTATTGATCCAATACGTAATGATTGGTCTCGTGCAGAAATTGAGGCCCTGTATCAACAACCTTTAATGGATTTGCTCTTTCAGGCTCAACAGGTTCATCGTCAATATTTTGATGCCAATGCCGTTCAGGTCAGTACCCTGCTCTCTATTAAAACCGGTAAATGCCCAGAAGATTGCAAATACTGTTCTCAGTCCGCACATTATGACTCCAAACTCGAAGCGGAAAAACGAATCGCAGTAGAAAAAGTAATTCAGGAAGCAAAAGAAGCTCTTGCCTCTGGCAGTTCACGTTTCTGTATGGGAGCAGCGTGGCGTAATCCGCATGAACGTGATATGCCTTATGTACTGGACATGGTACGTGAAGTCAAAGCACTGGGACTCGAAACCTGTATGACTTTAGGCATGCTGAATGCCTCACAGGCAGAACGCCTGAAAGATGCAGGACTGGATTATTACAACCACAATCTGGATACGTCACGTGAATACTATTCACATATTATCAGTACCCGCAGTTTTGATGACCGATTGGATACACTGGATCATGTGCGTCAAGCGGGTTTAAAAGTGTGTAGTGGTGGCATTGTCGGCTTAGGTGAAAGTCGTAATGACCGGATCGGTTTATTATTTGAGCTTTCTACACTTCCGATTCACCCAGAATCTGTGCCCATCAATATGCTAGTGCCAATTGAAGGCACACCGATGGCAGATGTTGAAAAACTGGATGTGATTGAATGGATTCGAACTATTGCAGTGGCCCGCATTCTGATGCCAAAAAGTTATATTCGTCTTTCGGCAGGCCGTGAATCACTGACTGACTCAGATCAGGCATTGGCATTTATGGCAGGCGCCAACTCAATTTTCTCAGGCGAAAAACTTCTAACGACTCCAAATACAGCCAAAGGTCGTGACCAACAGCTCTTTGAAAAATTGGGACTGGTAGCAGAACAACCAAAGCCAAGCATCCGCGCATTGGCGACTGATGCAATGGCAAGTTAATTGAAATAATTCAAGATGCTGAAAAGTTATGCGCAGTAATTAAAATGCCATAACTGGCATTGAGATAATCACCGATCCGGATCTGGTCTGTTCCATTGGCATGATGTACGACCAGTTCCTGCGTCAGTGCATCAAAACTAAAAGAGTCATAACAGTCCTGATGCAGGCTTAACCAGTGTAAAGTGTCAGCCAGATTTTCATCTACAATATAGGTTTTGGCATGGAAATCTTTGCTCATTTAAGCCTTCTCATCATGTGGTACTGGTAATGATTTTAATGGATATGAGTTTAGATTAAATATAATGGATATAAAAAAGTGAGCATATCGCTCACTTTTTCTTGCAGTATTTTTTAATCTCTTTGGGTACCACATTTGCGGCATTCCCAATCTGCCCCAATTTCCTCCATTTGCTGGTATTCATAAATGTGCAAGCAGAATAGTTTTTTCAGTAGTTGAAGCATTATAAAACTCCCGTTTCATCATTTTTAAAATACGCTTCTTTAGGCACCCTTCCTGAGTGTCGATTTGTTGTTCTGGATAAAAACCACCTCTAACTTATAACCAGAATTTTTCAAAATGTAAAACCTATTTCATTCATTTTTTCAACTTTCCGATAAAGTTAAATTTCAATTGATTCATGCTTTTAATTAGCATCTGTGATCTATATCTCAAATACCACTTATTAAAGATTCTCTACTATAAAAAAAGCGAACCGAAGTTCGCTTTTTTGCTTTTATTTAGAAGAAACCAGCTGGCTTGGTTGAATAACTCACCAACAGGTTTTTGGTCTGCTGGTAATGATCCAGCATCATCTTGTGGTTTTCACGACCGATCCCAGATTTCTTGTAACCACCAAAGGCTGCATGGGCCGGATAGATATGATAGCAGTTGGTCCAGACACGACCCGCTTCAATGGCACGGCCAGCGCGATACGAGGTATGTGCCGAACGTGACCAGACACCAGCACCTAGGCCATAAATCGTATCGTTGGCAATCTTGATGGCATCATCAAAATCTTTAAAGGTGGTTACTGCCAGTACCGGCCCAAAAATTTCTTCCTGGAAGGTACGCATATTATTGGTGCCTTTAAAGATGGTCGGTTCAATGTAGAAGCCTTGCCCGACTTCCTGACGTACACCGCCACCAACAAGCACTTCTGCACCTTCGCCGCGACCTGTTGCAATACACCCCAGAATCTTGTCCTGCTGTTCCTGCGATGCCTGCGCACCAATCATGGTTTCAGTATCGAGTGGATGACCAGTTTTAATACGTTTAACCCGATCGATTGCCAGTTCCAGGAACTGATCAGCAATACTTTCCTGGACCAAAGCACGTGATGGACAGGTACAGATTTCCCCTTGGTTCAAGGCAAACATGGTGAAACCTTCCAGTGCTTTTTCCAGATAATCATCCTGCTGCGCCATGACATCTTCAAAGAAAATATTTGGTGATTTACCACCAAGTTCCAGTGTCACCGGAATAATATTTTCAGTGGCATATTGCATGATTTGCTGACCTACAGCAGTCGAACCAGTGAAGGCAATTTTGGCAATACGCGGATTCACAGCCAGTGGACGGCCGACTTCAACACCATAGCCATTCACGATGTTTAATACACCTTCAGGTAACAGGTCCTGAATCAGTTCAGCCAGTACCAGAATACTGACCGGGGTCTGCTCTGCCGGTTTCAGAACGATACAATTGCCTGCGGCCAAAGCCGGTGCCAATTTCCATGCTGCCATCAAGATCGGGAAGTTCCATGGAATGATCTGACCAACCACACCTAAAGGCTCATGGAAATGGTAGGCAATGGTATCTTCATCAATCTCAGAAATGCCGCCTTCTTGCGCACGGATACAGCCGGCGAAATAGCGGAAGTGATCAATCGCTAAAGGAATATCAGCAGCCAGGGTTTCACGGATTGGCTTGCCATTGTCCCAGGTTTCAGCCACCGCCAGCAGTTCCAGATTGGCTTCGAGACGATCAGCAATTTTGAGCAGAATGTTAGAGCGAGTCGTTGGAGATGATTTATTCCATTGTGCTTTAGCTTTATGCGCAGCATCCAGCGCCAGTTCGATATCTTCCACGCTAGAACGTGGCACTTTGGTAAACAGCTTGCCATCTACAGGAGAAATATTATCAAAGTATTCGCCTTTGACTGGCGGCACCCATTGCCCACCAATAAAGTTGTCATACTGGGCTTTGAAATGAACTTTTGAGCCAGGCTGGTTCGGATCGATATAACGCATATGTATTTCCTTTGCTTATTTTAATCTTTAAAAATGCTGCATCTACAGCTTTGGTATAAGGTACATCCGTACTCTATTTAGTTAACATACGCGTTATAAGGTTGGAGAAAGGTTGGCACTCAACCGATTTACATTTCTTTTGATTCCTCATAAAAACAATAATAATTACATTTGGATGTAAATCATGAATTATTGTGAGAATAAGGAATGATGACAGAACAGAGCTTGATACAACAAAGGCAAAAAATTGATCAGCTTCGTCAAAGCAGCAGTTTATCGCCTTCACATGCAGCACAACTCGAACAGAGCATCGTTAGCTCCTGGCAACGCTCTTCTTTAGCCGAGATTCCCAAAAATCGTCTGGCTGCCCCATTAACAGATATAAAACAAATCAGCACTTCTTCGGCTTTAAGTCATGCCTTGGAACATTGTGCTGAAAGTTTGAGGCATATTGCCGAACAGTCCTCTATGGTTTTGGCCGTTGGAGATATTGGCAGTACGGTACTATGGCGGGCCTCCTGCCCTGAATTGCGCACAATTGCTGATAATATTCACTTAGTTGAAGGCGGTCAGTGGCGTGAGGAACTGGTCGGGACCAATGCCCTTGCCCTGTCGATCAAAACCCAACAATCGAGCTGCGTGTTTTCCAGCGAACATTACATGCCTTCCGTGCAGGATCTAGTCTGTTATGCCTCCCCCATTATTGATCCTTATTCCAAACAGATTCTAGGGGTTATTGATCTGTCCACCCACTGGCAAAAACATAATAGCTTAGGGCTATTAGCAGCCGAACGTTGTGCATCCATCATTCAATCTGCTTTACTGGAATCGCAAAAACAGCGTTTATATATTCGTGCCTTTTCTGTCCCGCAGGTCATTTTTAATGGTAAAACCCTGACCATAACCCCACGCCAGACTGAAATTCTCGCTATTCTGGCTTTATTCCCACAAGGTTTAAGTCTGGATCACTTGCATCAGGCACTTTATGGCGAACGTAAAGTCAGCATGGGTACGCTAAAAGCTGAAATGTCACAGTTACGAGATATTCTGGGCGGTATGCTTGGTTCGCGCCCTTATCGATTGCTGGCGCATGTTGAAGCAGACTTCCTGCAAACCGAACAGTCTTTAGATGCAGGTTATATCGATTCAGCCTTAAAACTTTATACTGGAGTTTTTCTGGCAAAAACTGAAAGCCCATTTTTATGTGCATGGCGGGATTGTCTGGAATCACGTCTCAGTGATGCTATTTTCAAAGCCAATGAAACTGATGTGCTGCTGAAACATGTAGCACGTTTTCCTGAAGCAATTGATGCGGTTGAACGTCTGATTGAACTGATGCCAAAAGGTCATCCAGCACATCAAACCCTGCTTAAATTTCAGGATATTTAAAAATCAGATCATTTCTTGTTTGGCTTCTTGTTAGCAAGATAATTACGGCTATCTTCCATTGAGAAGATTCCAACTTATAAAAATATAAAAAGCATTTAACTAGGGTGTGTTGACACTTTTAGCTTAAAAAAATAGCGAAGTAGTAAAATCAAATCGCCAAACCCAATTTTACTATTCGCTATGCCTCGTACCATGCTGACAGATCAACACTGGCAAAAGTTGAAAGTTA
>NZ_VPDM01000055.1:0-9789 GCF_013417645.1 Acinetobacter sp. YH12236 | reverse complement strand
TTTGGTAGTGTTTCAAAAAGTATGCTGAAGAAAAAGCCGATTGGATTTTGATAAAATAGAGAAATGCAAATAACTCTAGCAATCAAATGTCCAACCTGCCTCAGTGATAGTATAAAGAAAAATGGTATCAAAGTAGATGGGAAACAAAACTATCAGTGCAAAGACTGTAAACGTCAGTTTATTGGTGATCATGCACTGAGCTATCTAGGATGTAAGTCAGGTATTACTCGTAAAATATTACAGTTGATGGTCAGAGGCAGCGGTATACGAGATATTGCTGAAGTTGAGCGCATCAGTATCGGTAAAGTTTTACGTACTTTAACTGAATCAACCTATGAAATTCAGCCTCAGCAAAGTCATTATGAATCTCTCGAAGTAGATGAGTTCTGGAATTTTGTTGGAAATAAAAAGAATAAACAATGGCTTATTTACGCCTATCATCGAGAAACAGGTGAAATTGTTGCTTATGTTTGGGGTAAACGAGATTTAGCTACAGTCTAACAATTGAAGACAAAGCTTAAACAATTAGATATTCACTACACCCGAATTGCAAGTGATCATTGGGACAGTTTCATCACTGCTTTTAAAAATGGTAAGCAAAGTATTGGTAAATTTTTTACTGTAGGTATTGAAGGCAATAATTGCAAAATAAGGCATAGAATTAGGCGTAGCTTCAGAAGAAGCTGTAATTTTTCAAAAAAGCTTGAAAACCATTTTAAAGCTTTTGATTTAGCCTTCTTTTCTTTTACATCAATAATGGCTTCATTTAAAGGCAGCATACTTTTTGAAGCACCACCAAAATTTTATGTTAAGTAGAGACTAAAAATGCCCTTGATTAAGGGCTTACAAGGGCATTTTGTATAAGGTGTATTATGTTAATTTTAGAATTTCTTCATTAGATAATTTTTGATAAGCTAAATCCATTAGGACTAATTAAGTAAATATGAGCAATTGGGTCAATGTCACACAGGATAAGTCTACAGGTATAGAACTAATTCATGCCCACTTCAAAGGCTTTGCATACGATCCTCATCTACACTCAAGTTATCTTATAGGGGTAACAGAGTTAGGACATCAACAATTCAATTGTAGAAAAAAAATTATTGATAGCTATCAAGGTCAAACTTTCATGCTTGAACCTGAAGAAGTTCATGATGGTAATGCACCAGATCCTCTCGGCTTCACTTATAAAATGATGCATTTAGATCCAGCATGGTTAAAAAAAAGCTATGAAGGAATATTTAATGAGCCTATCGAACTTGCTATCGAATCAACCCTACGTTCTGATCCTCAACTTTCACATTTGATACTTTCAACCTACAATATATTGAATAACAATGAATCTCAATTGATGAAAGATACGTATTTAGATCTTTTATTAGAAAACTTAGGTGGCTCACACCATTTTTGATGAAGATGACTGTGAAATCATACGAATCATTAGTGCAAGGCAAGTGACTAAAGCGGAGCGAAACAAATATGAGCATGGTTAGATACTCACGCAAAGAGCTGAATGAGAAATTTGGTGAGAAGCAAGATGCTGAAATTCAACGCTTGCTTGCTAAAGGCACGGTTCCTGATGATCAGCTAGATCTATCAGATATTCCTGAAATTACCGATTGGAGCAGTGCTGTACGCCAAAATCAATTTTACCGCCCAGTGAAGCAACAAACTTCAATTCGGTTAGATGCTGATGTACTTGCTTGGTTCAAAGCACAAGGCAAAGGTTATCAAACACGAATGAATGAAATTTTACGGGATGCTATGCTGAAAGAATTAAAAAATCATCAATAAAAATGGGAGCTTAAGCTCCCATTTTTGACTTCGCATAACGCCCATTATGTTAATTTTAGTTTTCCTTAATACGACAAAAATATCTACTTCATTTCACGAGAATTTCTTTTGCTAAAAGTTCTTCTTTCGTTACACCGAAATATCTTATTTCTAATTTAGGCCTGCCTAACATCTTTAAAAGATTGTTTTCATCATTTATATTTTTTATAGCTTTGCTTACACAATCAATTACGTCATTAGTTTTAGAAATAGCTTCTTTTTCAGATACTTGATCGCTTACTTTTCGAGATATTAAGTCATCAAAATATATCCTATATTCTTCACAAACTAGATAAAAATAAGGGTCTAATCTATCTAAATCATATTCAGATTCAAAGGGTTTACGATCTAATAAATCTTTTTCAGGATAAATAATCAATTGTCCTGCATCGAACCAAAACTCCACAGAAAAATTATCAAACTCAATTCCATTTAAATCATTACTAAAATTTTGAAAATACTGTAATAAAAGATTTTCTATATCCTCTAAAAACTCTTTATTCTTAATATCAAATATTAAAGATTCATTAGAAATAGCTTTGATACAATCTTCTTGAATATCTAACCCCTTTAAAGTCATTTTTACTCCATTTAAATTTTTAGGTTTTGGTGCATTAAGAATTTTGATTAACTTAACATAATGGCGGTTATACGAAATTCACCGTTTCGAGCCCCAAATATCAAGTTTATTTCTTGCATAAATGTATCCTATAGGATACATTCTACTTATGTACTCAATATATACCACTGAAGTCTTTGATGACTGGTTCACCAAGTTAAAAGACCAGCAGGCAAAAAGACGCATACAAGTCCGAATTGATCGGGTTGAAGATGGAAACTTTGGAGATACTGAGCCGGTCGGTGAAGGTGTTTCTGAATTACGTTTCTTCTTTGGGCCAGGCTATAGGATTTATTACTGCAAGCAAGGGCAAAGGGTTGTTATTCTTTTAGCAGGCGGAGATAAGTCTACGCAAAGTAAAGATATAAAACTTGCCCTGCAATTGGCACAAGATTTAGAGGAGGAGCTATAAATGGCTATTAAACTTCGCAAATGGGACAGTGCTGAGCATCTTAAAACAGAGGATGATATGCAGGCTTACTTACAAGCATGTATTGAAGAATCTAATGGCGATGCCGCATTCATTGCAAAGGCTTTAGGTAACATTGCAAAAGCTAAAGGAATGGCTCAATTATCACGAGATACAGGCTTAGGCCGAGAAAGTCTTTATAAAGCACTTTCTGGTGATGTTAACCCTAGTTTTGATACTGTGATTAAAGTTGTAAAAGCACTGAATTTACGCTTAGCAATTTAAAAAAAGTTATTAAAAAATGGAGCTTTAGGCTCCATTTTTTAATTTAATTTCGTATAAGGTGTATTATGTTAATTTTAGAAATTCTTAATTTCCATCTATCCAAACTTGCTTGATCCAATCTGCTAAATCTTCCCACTGCTCATCGCTATATCCATCTGCTGTCCAATATCTAATTTTATGATTAGGAGATAGGCAATAATAACTACCATTATCTTCACAAATAGGTAGCCAATCTTCTGGCAGACCTTGCTCCCTAGCATCATTTAATATCTGAGATAGCCCTCGATAGCATTCTTTCTCATCTGTAAGAGACGCTAATTCAATTGTTCCATAAAAGATATTGCTAATCTCTTTCAAAACTTTTTTATAATCTTTTGGAAAAATAAAACCTATTTTTCGTTCATAAGCAGATATGAAAATATCATCAGGTAGTTCTATGTTTAGACGACTATTCCCAGATAGTTCTTTTAATTCTTGAATAATGTTATCAAGCTTATTTTGCATATACATTCTGCTCTATCGCATTAAAGTTCTTACTACAATTTAACATAATGGCTGTTATGCGAAACGAGATCTACCAGCTCTCGTTTTTTGTTATGGAAACTGCTAAAATTCAAATACGCCATTGACGTATAAAGAGTCCATGTTATTTATTGAAACCAGCATCTTTACCAAGCAAATTAAAGACCTTGTATCTGATGAGGAATATCGTCAACTTCAGCAAGATCTTTTGGTACAGCCTGATAGAGGTGACCTAATCAAGAATGGCGGTGGTATTCGCAAAGTACGTTGTGCTCAAGGTAACAAAGGGAAAAGTGGTGGGATACGGGTGATTTATTATTGGGTCACCGAGGATGATCAGATCTTTTTCTTAGTGGCTTATCCAAAATCAGTAAAAGATAATTTAACAGATAAGGAAACCGCCATTCTGCACCAACTCGTGAAGGAGCAATTTCATGGATAACAACTTATTTGATGACTTGGTTGCTTCAATCAAAGAAGCTGGAGCTATCAAACGTAAAGAAGTTAAAGCAAGCCGAGTTACAGAACTCGAATTGCCTGATATTAAAGAAGTACGTGAAAAAACTGGCTTGAGCCAAAATGAATTTGCTGCACGTCTACATATTAGCCCCCGTACCCTGCAAAATTGGGAACAGGGACGACGCTATCCAACTGGACCAGCAGCTACATTGATTCGAATTTTAGATGCTCACCCAAGCCTTATTTGAAAAAATTACTTAAAAAATGGGAGCTTAAGGCTCCCATTTTTATTTCGTATAAGGTGTATTATGTTAATTTTAGAAAATCTTCACTACTATTATTTAAAATAAGCCTTATATCCAAGCATAAAACAAGGTTGTCTAGACTTCTTTTAACAGTAAAGTTATCATAAAACTGAATTTTATTTTTTAGGTAAGTTTATGCATTCTATCCGCATTCGTTAAGACACAACTATTTGCATAGTGACACTATTTTATAATGGTGGGCTTTTGTTGTGTCTTTAAGAATATATGCGGATATATAAAGTAAAAGTATGCTTAATTTATAAGTATGCTTTTAGTGCATAGTTTCCAGTTATAACTTAATTGACTAGCTATTTGTCCACCCTGTGGATGAATAGCTTTTTTTTTGGGAGGACACTGTGATGCTAGCTTTTGTTTTCACCTAAATCCTGTTTGCTGCATAAAAAATTTCAAGAGCTAAACAGGAGTAAATAAAAATGAGTTTAATTATTAAAGCGAGAAACATACGCTTGGATTATGCTGGGCGTGATGTTTTGGATATTGATGAATTGGAAATTCACTCTTATGACCGTATTGGTCTTGTGGGTGATAACGGAGCAGGAAAGAGTAGTTTACTCAAAGTACTTAATGGCGAAATTGTTTTAGCCGAAGCGACATTACAGCGTTTTGGTGATTTTGCACATATCAGCCAACTGGGCGGAATCGAAATAGAAACGGTCGAAGACCGGGCAATGTTATCTCGCCTTGGTGTTTCCAATGTACAAAACGACACAATGAGTGGCGGAGAGGAAACTCGTGCAAAAATTGCTGCCGCATTTTCCCAACAAGTACATGGCATTCTAGCGGATGAACCAACCAGCCACCTTGATCTCAATGGAATAGATCTACTTATTGGTCAACTTAAAGCATTTGATGGAGCATTACTTGTTATCAGTCATGACCGATATTTTCTTGATATGGTTGTAGACAAGATATGGGAGTTAAAAGACGGTAAAATTACGGAATATTGGGGTGGTTACTCGGATTACTTGCGTCAAAAAGAAGAAGAGCGACAACACCAAGCCGTAGAATATGAGCTGATGATGAAGGAACGGGAGCGATTAGAATCTGCTGTGCAAGAAAAACGCCAGCAAGCTAATCGATTAGACAATAAGAAAAAAGGAGAAAAATCCAAAAACTCTACCGAAAGTGCTGGACGACTTGGGCATGCAAAAATGACTGGCACCAAGCAAAGAAAACTGTATCAGGCAGCTAAGAGTATGGAAAAGCGTTTGGCTGCATTAGAAGATATTCAAGCACCAGAGCATTTGCGTTCTATTCGTTTTCGTCAAAGTTCAGCCCTAGAACTGCACAATAAGTTCCCGATTACGGCAGATGGTCTGAGCTTAAAATTTGGTAGCCGTACTATCTTTGATGACGCTAACTTTATAATACCGCTTGGCGCTAAAGTCGCTATAACTGGATCGAATGGAACAGGGAAAACGTCCTTGTTAAAAATGATATCAGAACGTGCTGATGGATTAACCATATCTCCAAAAGCTGAAATTGGCTACTTTACACAAACAGGATATAAATTTAACACGCATAAATCTGTGCTCTCCTTTATGCAGGAAGAGTGCGAGTACACAGTTGCGGAAATTCGTGCAGTATTGGCTTCAATGGGGATCGGAGCGAATGATATTCAAAAAAACTTATCCGACTTATCGGGAGGTGAAATCATCAAACTGCTTTTATCCAAAATGCTTTTAGGAAAATATAATATTTTGCTTATGGATGAACCAGGAAACTATCTTGACCTAAAAAGTATTGCCGCATTAGAAACAATGATGAAGTCCTATGCAGGAACTATTATCTTCGTATCTCATGACAAGCAATTGGTCGATAATATTGCTGACATTATCTACGAGATCAAAGACCACAAAATCATCAAGACTTTTGAGAGAGATTGTTAATGATAGCCAATCTAATCCGAACATTAATTATTGAACTCTTTAAAGGAAATTAAAAATGACAATTCAAGATATTCAATCACTTGCTGAAGCACACGGCTTGTTGCTTACGGACAAAATGAATTTCAATGAAATGGGCATTGATTTTAAGGTCGTTTTTGCTCTTGATACAAAGGGGCAACAATGGTTGCTGCGTATTCCTCGTCGTGATGGCATGAGGGAACAAATCAAGAAAGAAAAACGCATTTTAGAATTGGTAAAAAAACATCTTTCTGTAGAGGTTCCTGATTGGAGAATTTCATCTACAGAATTAGTGGCTTATCCCATACTTAAAGATAATCCTGTTTTAAATTTGGATGCTGAAACCTATGAAATAATTTGGAATATGGACAAAGATAGCCCGAAATACATAACATCTTTGGCAAAAACCTTATTTGAAATCCATAGTATTCCTGAAAAAGAAGTTCGGGAAAATGATTTGAAAATTATGAAACCTTCAGATTTAAGACCTGAAATAGCAAACAATTTGCAGTTAGTAAAATCTGAAATTGGTATAAGTGAGCAATTGGAAACCCGCTACAGAAAATGGTTGGATAATGATGTTCTATGGGCAGATTTCACCCAATTTATACATGGCGATTTATATGCTGGGCATGTACTAGCTTCAAAGGATGGAGCTGTTTCAGGCGTTATTGATTGGTCAACAGCCCATATAGATGACCCAGCGATTGATTTTGCTGGGCATGTAACTTTGTTTGGAGAAGAAAGCCTCAAAACTCTAATCATCGAGTATGAAAAACTAGGGGGTAAAGTTTGGAATAAACTATATGAACAGACTTTAGAAAGAGCAGCGGCCTCTCCTTTGATGTATGGTTTATTTGCCTTAGAAACTCAAAATGAAAGCCTTATCGTTGGAGCAAAAGCTCAGTTGGGAGTTATATAATTTAAAAATATGATTGCTGAGAACTGCCTTGTTTTGAAACTTGGTTGGCTTTAATTAGTTTTTAGTATTCTTTATAGAAAATGCCTCGATCAAGGGGCATTTCTAACAATCATTTAACATAAAATTTCTTATGTGAAGTAACCTGAATGCAGCGGTGCCCCATTGGGGGCGCGTTGAGATAAGCCTCTTTTAGATAACTTTAGCAACTCGATAGACAGTTGCAACTCCACAATTCACTGCTTTGGCAATTTCTTCCTTAGTCATATTGCCAACTACTAGCAATTCTTTTATTCGTTTATGTTTAGCCTCATTTGCCTTCTTGCCTGTTGGTTTGTAACCCGAACGTGCCAGGCCCTGCTTAATACGTTCTATACGTTTCTCATTGTCTAGGCGGGCCATTGTTGCCAGAAGATCAATCAACATATTGTTGATGAGTTCCAAGATTGAATGAGTAATGCTGTCACTGGTTTGAATCATTTGGTAGGTAGTAGGAAGATCTGCTACGACTAAACGAAGTCCCTTCTCCTGGATCCTGCGCTTCAGCTCTTGAAAATCTCGTTGGGTTAGGCGTGATAAGCGGTCAATACTTTCAACTAACAATGTGTCACCTTGATTTGCTTCTGACAGTAGCTTATTCAATTCAGGTCGGTCTAACTTCGTACCACTATAGTTTTCCACGTACACAATGGTTTCACCCAAATTCAAGTTTTGGTTTAGATCCTGAAGAATCTGCAAAGCCCTTTCTGCATCTTGATCTTTAGTTGAAGCTCGTAGATAAATACGTGTATTCATTTCTATCATTTAATCTTAATTCTATTAGATTAATGATAATACTATCATTTAATTATTGCATTAAGTCTAATGATAGATATTGTATGCGATTTGGCTCGCTATCATTCAGGTATACTCTTTTGATAAAAAAAGCATAACTAAAAGCCATGCCTTGGGAATTCGTATAACGTGTATTATGTTAATTTTAGAAAATCTGTTTTAGTTTGTACCTTTTCAAAATTATGTAAAAAGCAAATAAAACACTTATCCAGAACAAATAATCAAAAATAAAATATAAGAAGATAAATTGATCTATTCCTATAATAATATTTAAAGGATCTAGCGCTATACTCCCACCTGGAGATACTTCACCATCTACTAAAAACTGTAAGGGAAATCCTCCTCCAATGACTTTAACTTTTCCAAGCTTGTCTACAACTATACGATCCACTAATGTATATTTCTGATAAAACAAAGATAAATAAGTAAAAATAAAAGATAAGCAATTGAAGTATAAAAATTTTTTCATAATTTCCTCTCATATATCTACTAATTTTAACAATTTTTAATCAGAGCCTTTTGGAATAATTTGCGTAAGCGTCCGCTGAACCCCATGCCTATTTTTTAATTCGGTTCAGGTTTCCAGCGGTGTGGCAGTAACTCTTCAATCTGGGTCACTTTATGTGTCGGCAGCCTTTTCAGCACATCACTTAAATAGGCATACGGATCCAAGCCATTCAGCTTTGCTGACTGGATTAAAGTCATGATGTTTGCCGCTCGCTGACCACTGCGCAGCGAACCTGCAAACAGCCAGTTCTTACGTCCCAACGCCCAGGGACGCATCTGATTCTCGACCCAATTATTGCAAATCGGTAGATTGCCATCATCCAGATAGCGGCTTAAAGCTGGCCAACGCTTCAGAGTGTAATTGATGGCCTTGGCGGTGGGAGAACTCGATGGCACTGTCAGATGATGTTGGTTGAGCCATTCATATAGTTGTTGCATCACTGGTTGACTATGCTGTTGTCGGTATTCGCGGCGGTCTTCCGCTGTACCATCGGTCTTTTTCCTGAGCTCTGCTTCTATCGCATACAGTTTCTGAATCAGCACTAATGCCTGTTCAGCAACCTGACTTTTCCCAGTTACATGCAGTTCATGGAATTTACGACGTGCATGGGCCATGCACCCCACCTCAATCACCTGGCCTGATTTAAAACGTGCTTTATAACCACTGTAATCATCACAGACTAGATAGCCCTGCCAGCCTTTCAAGAACTCTGCAGCATGCTGGCCTGAACGACTATCCTGAAAGTCATAGATCACCGCCTGAACTGGATTGTACTGTGTAGTGGCATAGGCCCAGACATAACCTTTCTTCGGTTTTTTATTATTCTCACCCATCCGCATGATGGTGACCGGTGTTTCATCTGCATGCAGCACCCGCTGTTGCAGCACCACCTCTTTTAAGGCATTGGCCAGAGGTTCCAGTTCTACACCGCAGCGACCTATCCAGTCAGATAAAGTTGATCTAGAAAGTTCGATTCCCGCCCGCTGATAGATCAGGCGCTGACGGTACAGCGGCAAATGATCGGCATATTTCGATACCAAAACATGGCTGAGCAATTCAGGTGAAGCAATGCCTTTATCAATCACATAGGCGGGCATCGCTTGCTGAGTCAGAGTGTCACACTGATCACAGACCCATTTACCACGCACATGCTGTTCCTTATAGAACT
>NZ_VPDM01000054.1:0-9847 GCF_013417645.1 Acinetobacter sp. YH12236 | reverse complement strand
AGGGATAAGGGCAAATTGTAGGTTTTATCTCAGGTTCAAATTTAAGATTTTAGCAGCACTCCAAACTCTACAATTTGCGTATAGTGGTAGCTAATCACTATATCAATCAAGATACAAGAAGCACTGCTTCGCAAGAGGGTAATTAATCACCTCTCCTAACAAGAGAGGGAATTTCTTTTAACGGTTATTCATCAACACATAACGTCCATTTTCATAAATCCAGTAACTTCCGCGTGGTGGTGCCGGTAATCCCAAACGCTGCCAGTCAGTAATCACTGTATATCTCGAACTTTCAATGTAGGCCACATTTGGATCACCATTAACCCAACTATAGCTATTGGAATTCTGGTAAATCGTGGTCGGTGCCTGATACTGGATATTGAACCCGCTTTGGCTCTGTGCAGGAGGATAATATCCGCCATGGGATGGACGTTGCGGATAATAAGGCCGCTGCGAATGAGGCGGCTGTGGTGCATAATGAGGACGCGATGGAGGACGATGTTGAGGTTTAGAACGATCAACACCAGTATAGCCTACCCAGGCATTATCCGCCCAAGCGGGCACCGCAATACCAAACAGGAATGAAGCCAGCAATGCACCTGAAGCTAATTTTTTCATAAGTGCGTCCTCCAAAGATTTCTGACCATATTTTAACCAAAATCCATGCAGAAAATATGGATAAATTCCCTGCTGCTGCAAAGTTTTGTAATTGATTCCATGACTTTAACAGGCTTGCGTGATGAGCGCTGAAGTGCGTATGCTAATATCACTTTTTTAATGCTTTGAGTTGCATACTGTGTCTGATTTAAATTTCGATCGTTTATATGAATATTTTTGCAAGGTACCCAGTGTTCAAAAAGGACTGATTGATAGCTATGGCTCAGATGGGAAACAGGCCTGGTGGTTTAAATTTCAGATCAACGTTGATCATCCTTTAGCATGGCAAACTGTGCAGGAACTGGGTCATGTCCTGAACTATATTTCTAAAAATGAGCGCCTGCCGACTCAGTTTCTTCCAGTTTCTCCACCGCCTTATATGAATGGTGTAGCCAAAGATTTCCTGTCTTGGGTGATCCAGTGTAATCATGCTGACTTTCCACCGGATGTAGTGTGCGACTGGCTAGAAGCACGTTTGCCAAATCCGGTGGATGATGAATCTCAATGGAAAATCAAGACTGATATTTCTGAACTGGATGAGCTGACAGATAAAGAACTGGATCAATTGGTTCCGCCGAATCCAGAAAAATAACCCCCCTCATCCCAACCTTCTCCCATAGGGAGAAGGAGTTCCCTTTCCTTTCAGGAGAGGGCTAGGGAGAGGTCAATCAAAACGTCGACCAACCACTCCATTCCATAAAACGGTATAACCAGTATTTCCAGAATGACTCTTCAGCATATTGAGCATAGTCCACGCTCATGGAACGGCCATTCAAATTAGACCAGGCCGTATTGAAATA
This sequence comes from Acinetobacter sp. YH12236, assembly GCF_013417645.1. NCBI lineage: Bacteria > Pseudomonadati > Pseudomonadota > Gammaproteobacteria > Moraxellales > Moraxellaceae > Acinetobacter > Acinetobacter sp. YH12236. Next base: position 8,390 of record NZ_VPDM01000054.1, on the reverse strand, counting down.
CTGCTGCGCATCGCTAAAGACTTCTGCCTGAGGCTGACCCACCACACGCAGATTGGTTTCCAGATTATAATTTTTCAGGTTACGTGCCGTGAAATTGGCGGAACCTAAAATCATTTCAGCTTGCTGGGCACCGGATTTCATCAGAATTTTGTTGTGACATTGCTCGCCTTGAGTATTACACCAGCGTACCGGAATACCAGCTTTATGCAGTTCTGAAGCCACCTGCCGGTTAGGAATGCCATTTTTTTCACGACCAAATGCATCTTTATTTGGATCAAGTAAAACCCGAAGTTTCACTCCGCGCTCATGCGCTGCAATTAACCCTTTCACAATCTTACGTTCTGACAGATAGAACATGGCCAGATCAATCTGCTCATCTGCTTTCGCCGTTTCAAGCAGCTTTAGAACTCCCTCATAAATGGCTTTTTCAGTCAACACCTGAACTTGAGGCTGGTTTTTTTCCGCTTCAAACTCACCTGCAATCACAGCCGGCATATTGGCTTGAGACATGATCCCAACCGCCTGTTCTGTCGCAAGAATATCAATTGCTGTTCTGCCCCAGACCAGTAGACCAATATTGGAATGCCGTGAACTGCCATCATGTGGGTTCATTGAAGTGACCAGTGCTTTCCAGCCTTGATCTGTATCGACGACCAGTGTTTTACGATGATTGGCTTTGAAATTAAACAAGTCGAAATAACTGCGTAAGGTCACTTTTTCTGGACCAAATGGATTCGGCAACCAGCCTTTTTCCGGATTATTGCCAATCCCCTGACAGCACAGATACCAGAAACCTGACCAGCTTGGATTAGAAGCACGCAACGGTGTCAGATTGGTTTCGATTACATCTACTCCCGCCTGACGCAGTTCACGATAATGCTGTGCTGTAATTCCACCGTAGACAGAATTAATCGGATCGGTAATAAATTTGATTTCCACTTCAGGCTGCATTAATCGCTTGTTAAGTAAGGCCTCTGTGAGCTGTTTGCTGAGTGCCTGATGTTCCTGTTTAGAGGCACCGGTTTGCTGATTAAACAGGAACATATCCAGCACGATCAGGGATTTTGCTTCCTCAACCATCTTCAGCATTTCATTAAAAATCTGATGATCCAGTTGTTGCTTGCCCTGTGCATCCAGATAAGTCTGATCGACCAGAAATTTCACCTGTGCATGGCGCAGCTTACCCGTGTAATTCAGCCCTTCAGGTAAGGATTTATAAGTATGATAAATTGCTGAAGCCAGATAACTGGCCATCAGCACACCAATGATCAAGGCCGCATAACGGCGGTTTGACCAGTTCAGTTTATTGTGAATTCGTTGAAAGATACGCATAAGAAAAAACCTAACCCAATATGCTCAGGCTAGGTTTAATCTGATGATTTTTCAAGTCTATTTCAGTGACAGTACTTGGATTCGGTCAGTTATTTCAACTGAATCCTAGAAATCATATTGTACGCCGACTGTGAAATTACGTCCGACTTGCGGAATATTCGATAGGAATGAGCTATGCGAATAGACCTGATCATCCAGCAGATTATTGGCTTTAAAATAAACCCGATAGGCATTTTTATCAGCAATGCTATTAGCGTAGCTTAGACCGACATTGACCATGTTATAGCCTTGGGTTTCATCTTCATAACTGGCCGTTTTGTCCTGATTAAAGACATGATAATACTCTGCCATTCCTGACCAGCCATCGGCAAAGTCTGCTTCAACCTTGGTTCCTAAGCGGCCTGCTGGAATACGGGGTGCATTTTCACCCTCAATTTTGCCGCGTACATAATCACCGAACACACCAAACTTGTATGTGTCATTTAATGCATAAGTAGCTTCCGCTTCAGCCCCATAGAAACGAGCTTTATCTTGAGTATATTCTACCCCACGCAAATTTCCATTTCTGGCCGTAGTCGCACCGTAGATATAGTCATCAAACCAGTTATGGTAAATATGCGCATGATAATCCAGCTTATCACCTTCATATTCGAAACCCAGCTCTAGGTTATTCGAGCTTTCTTTTTCCAGATCAGGATTACCGACTTCATAGGTATTGGTGGCAAAATGCAGGCCATTGGCATACAACTCTTGCGCCAATGGTAAACGTTGCTGATGTGAACCTACAATGGATAACTTATAGTTCGGGGCAAATTCCCAATTCGCAGCAGCAGAAGCAGAGACGCCCGTGCCTGAATAATTTTTCTGTTCAGATTCAACCTGTACTTTTTGATGATCAACACGTGCACCCAATTCGACATGCACATCGCCGAGTTGTTTATGCTCTAAGGCAAACAGACTGTATTTTTCAGTTTTGGTATCTGGCATGACCACGCTTGAACCATGGACATGATGTTCTTCATCATCCTCGTCACCATCTTCATGATGATCATGTTCTGTAGCAGCCAGATTGATTTTCTGCTGGCTATATTGGGTGCCAATTACGCCCTCCCAACCAGCAACCGGAACATGGACTAGTTCTAGACGGCCATCGTAGCCTTTGCTTTTGAAATTACTGATGACTTCATTTTCTTCCAGCTCATCATGCTCATAATCGGTAAAACTGGCATGGGCACGTAACTTGTCAAAACCGGCAAAAGGCTGTTCCAGTTCAGTACGTACTTCATAACGTTCAGATTTCAGATCTACCCATGGTCCGCCATGCTCTTCTTCATGTTCTGCGGCAACACCCGGCTTTGAACAGCCATGGAAATGATCACCATGTAATACACAGCCATGATATTCATGACTATGCCCCGGCAAGCCATATTCATCCTGACGGTTACTATAAGATAGCCCCACAAAACCACGATCATGAATCCATGATCCACCAATATTTACGGTCTGGCCTTCAGCAAAGGTATTACCTACACGACGTTCTTTTTCTAATTCATCACCATGCTCATGAACATAATCCGGAGCAATATAGTCATTGGCCTTATGTTTAGTACCTTCGACACGCAGGGCAAAATTTTCACCGACTGCAGCAGTCACGCCTGCACTTGCCAGTTTTTCATCACTGCCCGAGTTGTAACGTAGTCCAACAGTCCCTTCCAGACCATCTTCCGGCATTTGGGTTGGGATTTTCTGGTCAGTGACATTGACCAGACCACCGACGGTTCCCGCGCTATAAAGCAAAGTTGATGGGCCGCGAATCACTTCGACCTGTTTGGCCAGAATCGGATCGACTGTCACTGCATGGTCAGGAGATAGAGTAGATACATCAGCCGTTTCGGAGGCATGCTGCAAAACTTTGACACGTGGACCATCCTGGCCTCGAATTACCGGTCGGCTCGCTCCGGTTCCATACTGATTTGAATACACCCCAAGTTCATCTGCCAGCGCATCACCAATAGTCGTCGCACGTTCAGATAAAGCTTTCTGGTCCACCATCAGATCAGCAACTGCAAAATCTGCCGCAGTCTGTACCAGTGGATGAGCTTGTACCTGAATGGTATCCATGGTTTGTACAGGAATAGAAGAAGATGACTGTTCAGCAAATACTGTAGGCGCAACTACAGCAAAAATTGAGAGTGTTATTAGATTCTTAGAAAAGGACATGACCCAAGCTCAAATTCAGCAATTTCGAATATTGTTATAATATAACATTTCATTGTTTTTGCAATCCTTTACGATAATCAATGAGATATTTTATTAGAATGTCATTTGAATATTTTTCATTGTAGTAAAACACTATTTTTTATGCCCTTTACTTTATCACATGCTGTACTCGCACCGCCTATTTCATATTTGACCGGCAACCGGCTACCTGTTGCTGCGCTAGCGATTGGCAGTATGGTTCCTGATCTGTACCGTCTTTTTACCCATAAGAATTCTAATATTACTCATTTATGGTCTTCGCTGATTCACCCTGATTTATGGATTGGTCTTATTTTTTGTGCGGTCTGGTACCTGATTTACCGGCCAGTGATTTATCGTTTTATTGGCATACAACATGATTTAAATATTCATAATCTATTTTCAGCATTCAAATTTATTTGCGCTATGTGTATTGCAGTGATGATTGGGACAGCAACCCATATTATTTGGGATGGTCTCACCCATGTGGATTTTCGAACCTTTGCCTTTTATGACATTCTCAGCCAGCAGTATCAAATTTTAGGGCGAACTTATCCTCTACACCGGATTTTGCAGATCGGGACTTCTGCTCTGGCTCTGCCTTTTATTCTATGGATGAGTCTGCATTACTATAAAACTCACCAGCAATATTTAAGCGTCAGTCACAAGATCCTCCTCTTTTGCTGGGGTCTATTCGGTCTATCTACGCTCACAGGTTTATTTTCGACATGGGACTATATGCGCTACATTCCGGATGAGGTCTGGCGATCTGATCTGTATTATTTTACCGGCCGCTCTATCAATGAATTTAGCCAGGGCTTTTTAATCACCTTTAGTCTGGGCTGTCTGCTATTTTTATTTCTGGATCGTGATCGGCGTATGGGCTAGGAAAATCTCTCACTTCCTGCTTATTCACTTTAAAATGATACTGTTTTTGCCTCAAGTTCTTGTGACAACATGCCCAAAGAGGCATAATCCTACCTTTGCTAAAGGCGGTACGCTGTTTACGTATACGCTTCCTTAACCCATATAGTTGGATTTTTAACGCTATGATGCGAACTCATTACTGCGGTTCTTTAACCGAAGCTCAAATTGACCAGACCGTAACATTATGCGGTTGGGTACACCGTCGCCGTGACCACGGTGGTGTCATCTTCCTTGACATGCGTGACCGTGACGGTCTTGTTCAAGTGGTTATCGACCCAGATACACCTGAAGCGTTTGCAACAGCAGACAAAGCACGTTCTGAATACGTATTAAAAATTACAGGCCGTGTACGTCGCCGTTATGCGGGTACTGAAAATGCCAACATGGTGAGTGGCCAAATCGAAGTATTGGGTAAAGAAATTGAAGTTCTTGCTCAGTCTGAAACTCCTCCATTCCCATTAAATGACGAAAACACAAGCATTTCTGAAGAAATCCGTTTGAAATATCGTTTCTTGGACATCCGTCGTCCTGAAATGATCGATCGTTTACGTTTCCGTTCTAAAGTGACCAACCTGATTCGTAACTATTTAGACGATCACGGTTTCCTGGACGTTGAAACTCCGATCTTGACTCGTGCGACCCCTGAAGGTGCGCGTGACTACTTAGTTCCAAGCCGTGTATCTAATGGTAGCTTCTATGCTCTTCCACAATCACCACAGCTGTTCAAACAGTTATTGATGGTAGGTGGTGTAGATCGTTACTACCAGATCGCAAAATGTTTCCGTGACGAAGACTTACGTGCGGATCGTCAGCCTGAATTCACTCAAATCGACATCGAAACATCGTTCATGAGCGATGACGATATTATGGATTTGATGGAAGGTATGACTGTTAAGATGTTCGACGAACTTCTTGGCATCAAATTCGACAAATTCCAACGTATGCCTTATTCAGAAGCAATGCGTGACTACGCTTCTGACAAACCAGACTTACGTATTCCTTTGAAACTCGTTGATGTTGCAGACTTGATGCAAGATGTTGAGTTCAAAGTATTCGCAGGTCCTGCTAAAGATCCTAAAGGCCGTATCGTTGCGCTTCGCGTACCAGGTGCGGGTTCACTGCCACGTAGCGCAATCGATGAATATACTAAATTCGTTGGTATCTACGGTGCGAAAGGTCTGGCTTACATCAAAGTCAACGAACTTGAAAAAGGTATCGAAGGTCTTCAATCACCTATCGTTAAATTCATCGAGCCTATCGTGCTGGATCTATTGAAACGTGTTGGTGCTGAAAATGGCGACATCGTATTCTTCGGTGCAGACAAAGCCAAAGTTGTGAATGATGCAATGGGCGCACTTCGTGTGAAAATTGGTCATGATATGAACCTTGCAACTTGCGAATGGGCTCCGCTTTGGGTAGTTGACTTCCCAATGTTCGAAGAAACTGATGATGGCAAATGGACTTCTGTTCACCATCCGTTCACGCTTCCTAAATCAAGCGTTGAAGATGTGAAGAATAATCCAGGCGAAGCATTGTCTGTTGCTTATGACATGGTATTGAATGGTACTGAAATCGGTGGTGGTTCATTGCGTATTTATACTTTAGAAATGCAAAAAGCGATCTTTGAAGCGCTGGGTATTTCTGAAGAAGAAGCAGAAGAAAAATTCAGCTTCTTATTAAATGCATTGAAATTCGGTGCGCCTCCTCACGGTGGTCTGGCATTCGGTCTGGATCGTCTGGTGATGCTAATGACTGGTGCTTCTTCAATCCGTGATGTGATTGCCTTCCCAAAAACCAAAACTGCTGAATGTCCATTGACTCAAGCACCTGCACCAGTTGAATCAACTCAACTGCGTGATTTGGGTATTCGCTTACGTGAAAAACCAAAAGCCGAATCTCAAGAATAATTTCTTGATGATTTGAGTAAAAAAGCCCTGTTCTAACAGGGCTTTTTTATTGCATTGAGAAGCCTGCACGACAGTGGCATAATAGCTTCAGTTTCTATTTTTAGGTAATTTGGCAATGGCGATGCGTCCTGCTGTTCGTAACCGTGGCATCATGCTGATCGTGTTTTCAGTCGTACAATGGCTGTTCATGCGCTATATCCTTGCAAACAACCTGTTTAACCTGGACACCAATGACCGTATCGTGTACTTCTGCCTCAGCAGTATTTTAGGTGCACTTGTCATTTTTGTAGGTTTGATTTATATGGTGCTTAAAGGCAATCCTGATCAAGAATCTTAATCAGGCAAGCTGCACACCATGTACGCATTACTCAAGAACTTCTCCAAACTCCCGTTAAGATTCATTCAAAATTTGGCGAAAAGTGTTGGATCACTTCTCTATATCACGAATTCATCGATTCGCCGTACTACAGAAATTAATTTAGGGATTGCCTATCCTGAACTGTCAGCATCGGAACGCACACGACTGGCAAAACGAAGTGTTCAAAGCCAATGCATGACCTATGCCGAGTCAGTCAAAATTTGGGGTTCTGAACCTGAGTTCGCATTAAAACAAATCCGGAATATTCATCATCCAGAAATTTTTACTGATGCACTGAAAAACCCGAATGGAACTTTAGCAGTCGTTCCTCATTTTGGTACTTGGGAGTTACTTAATGCCTGGGTGAATCAACACACTAGCCCTGTCATCATGTATAAACCGAGCAAAAATCCTGATGTCGATCGGTTTATGCTCGAAGCACGGCAACGTTTAAATGCTACCCTTGTTCCGACTGATGAAACGGGAGTAAGGGCTTTATTCAAGCATTTAAAACAGGGTGGCTTCGCTGCTATTCTTCCTGATCATGTGCCCAAAGAAAGTGGTGGTATTTACTCACCTTTTTATGGACAGAATGCTCTATCTTCTACCCTACTCTCTAAATTGGCTGCAAAAACCCAATGCTCTGTGATTGGCTTAAGCTGTTTACGTAATGATGATCTAAACGGCTTTGATATTCATGTAACTGAGTTATCAATTGATATTCTATCTAAAGACTTACAGCTTTCTGTAGATACCTTAAACAAGGAAATGGAGCGAATGATTAACATTGCTCCAGAGCAGTATTTGTGGGGTTATAAAAGGTTTAAGAAAGTTAAAAGCTAATTTAAATATTTTTTAATAAAAATATTTTCTATATCTTTATGACGGTCATATTGATGAATTATAGTTGATACGCGTCCATCTAAATCTAGGATCTCATTATTACAATTTAATATGATCTCATTTCTAGGAACTAAACCTACAGTTGAAATAATAGATTTAAGAGGATCACAATGAACGACATCTTCAAAATTATTAGAATAAAGCAATTTATTATGTATACCTTGATCATAATTAGAACGAACCATCTTGTAATAAGGTAAAGACATAAACTCATCAATCATTGTTTTTAAATACAACATAACAGACTTATGATCTCCTAAAGTGACTCCTGCACAACAGATTTTCTCTGATCCAATTTTATTGAGATATTGTTTCCCATATACGTCGCTAATCCACTTTATATGAAAATCATCTTGCCCAATTAGAATACGAGAATGTTCCATACCTAAGTATAATCCATTCAAATTATTATCAAATGGATTACGCTGTACAATCACATCTCGTGTGTCTGTCAACATAATATCTTCATTAGTACTTTTTAATAAAAGATAATTGTAATAATCAAAAAATCTCGAAACATGTGGTAGCCCGAGAAAATATATAAAATCTTTTTTCAGAGCGGGCTCTAAGTTAACAATAATACCACTTAGAATTTTTATTAGGGTCTGTTGACACTTACTGTTCATAATTAACCCTATAACGGTAGCCATAAAAATATACAGGCTAAGGCAACAGAACTTTGATAATTTCTTTTGAGCTTGTCATATCGAGTAGCTATTCCTCTA
>NZ_VPDM01000053.1:0-10104 GCF_013417645.1 Acinetobacter sp. YH12236 | reverse complement strand
TCCCTTCCCGAACTCAGAAGTGAAACCTCTTAGCGCTGATGGTAGTGTGGGGTCTCCCATGTGAGAGTAAGTCATCGCCAGCTCATTATTCCAAAAGCCCTCTGCTCATGCAGGGGGCTTTTTTTATGCGTGAAATAAAGATGAAATAGAAAAAGGCTTAAATAAATTTAAGCCTTTTTATTTATGGATTAATATTTCTGGAATGCATTTAATTAATCATTAGTACGTTCTAATTACATCGATTTTTTAAGTTGCTTCTGGTGCGTTAAAACTTCTTTTGCATATTTTTTGCCTTGTTTACGCATTTTCCGATCTTTCTCATAGGCAGTAGGGCCTACATTATAATAGCCCAGCGCTTTTTCTAGGCTGCCACTAGATTCCTGATAACGTGACAGAATATAACTCCCACATCCAATATTTATTGCTTCATTAAATAAATCAGGTCCACATGTAGATTGCCAATAACGCGGAACAATTTGCATAAGACCCACAGCACCTGCAGGTGAAGCGACCTGACTGCGATAGGTAGATTCCTGTCGAATCACGGCTGCTACTAGCAAGGGATCTAGACTATGTCTTTCGGCATTTTGAATAATTAAAGGTGAAACGCGAGTAGCAGTTATCGCAGGCACAGCATATGCAGTCTGAATTCCTTGAGACAGTTTAGCAGAGCGTTTTTCTAAGGAATTACCTCCTAGTGAGGAGCAAGCACTTATTAATATTGTACTTAAACCAAGTATCCCAATTTTTAAAGTAGTAGGATTTAAGACCTTTAATAATGAATAGTTTTTGCCAGAAAATTTGCCCAACAACTTTCAGCTTCCCTGTATTTTTAAAATTAGATTGATCTTAGGAAGATGTATGAAAATCGTCAAGAAATTAGATGATTTGTTTACAAAGACAAATTAGATTTTATTGAATAATGAATTTTTTATGAAGAATTGTTTAAAGAAAAGCCAATTAACAGTCGAATTTGTATCTCAGGCTTTTCTTTAAAGTGTATGTGTTTAGATGCACAAGAAAGCTTAGTCTAAAGTTTTTAGCATCCAGATTTCACAAGCTGCACTATGACCTGTATTGCCTTCGGGATGATCGAGATGTTCAAAACCTAATTTTTCGTAAAGCTTCACTGCCTGCCAAAGACTTGCAGTAGTCTCAAGATAGATTTGTTTAAAGTTCTGCTCATGAGCAAAGTCAAAGGTCAGATTTAAAATCTTTTTTGCAAATCCATAACGACGAATAATGGGTAAGAAATACATTTTCTGTATTTCTAGAATACTCTGATCACCCTGTAATGGCGCAATACCTCCGCCACCAAAGACTTGATCCTGCTCATCGATAATGACCCAATAAGCTGCATTTGGCTGCTGATATACTTCATACAGGTTATCCAGGATTGAATCACCGACAGCAAAACCGGATTCTGCTGCAAGTCCGAATTCTACGGAAACTTCACGAATAATCTTGGCAATTTGAGCATTATCTTGAGGTTGTATAGGACGAATAGAATACATAGGTTATGACATAAAAAAGGATGGAAATTTTATAGTCCGAAAACCATAAAAAATCCATCCTTTTTGTTGATTCATTCTTTAATGAAGCGGTATTTCCAGTTTTTTATTATTTTAATTCACTTGAAGATTTACCTAGTTCACGTCGAGCAATAATCAGTTGCTGGATCTGTTGAGTTCCTTCGAAAATATCCAGAATCTTGGAGTCACGTGCCCATTTTTCTAAAAGTTCTGCCTCGTTATAGCCTATAGATGCTGCTAATTCGACACATTTCAAAGTGATTTCATTCGCGATATGACCCGCCTTGGCTTTAGCAATAGAAGCTTCACGGGAATTAGGCTTACGATTATCCGCCATCCACGCAGCTTTTAACATTAATAAACGGGCAGATTCCCATTCGGCTTCCATACGATAAATCTGCGCTGCAATATTCGATGTTTGTAAGTAAGGTGTATGGTACTCAGAATCTAGCTGATCCTTAAAAATTTCCTTGGTTCTCTCTAAAGAAGCTTTAGAGCAACCAATTGCCATCGCTGCAACGAGTGGGCGGGTATTATCAAAAGTTTCCATGACCCCAGCAAAACCCTTGGCCACATCAATTTCAGCATGTCCAAGCAAATTAGCAGCAGGTATACGACAATCAATAAAACTAATTGCAGCCGTATCCGAGGCTTTAATGCCTAGCTTATGTTCCAGACGCTCGATTTTCATGCCGGGTGTGCCTTTAGGTACGACAAAGGATTTGATTGCAGCACGGCCAAGTTTTTTATCTAAAGTCGCCCAGACGACAACCGCATCTGCACGTTCGCCAGAGGTGACAAAGATTTTTTCACCATTGAGGATATAGTCATCACCATCTTTAATGGCAGTGGTACGAATGGCAGCTGAATCCGAACCACAGCCTGGTTCAGTAATCGCCATCGCTGCCCATATACCATGAAAGCGTTGCAACTGTTCGTCATTAGCAACGGCAGCAATGGCTGAATTTCCTAACCCTTGACGCGGCATGGATAAAAGCAGTCCGGTATCACCATAACACATTTCGACAATACTAAGTGCTGTCGACATATTGACGCCATTTTTATTGCTTTCATCGCTATCACCGCGTTTATTGACCGCAGCTCCTGCATTCATGCCTTCGCTGCCTTGGTTCATACCATCGACGACAGAGGCAAGCATATCCAACTCTTTCGGATAAGCATGTTCAGCTTTGTCATACTTGCGTGAAATAGGGCGGAGTACATTCAGGGCAACTTCATGTGCCTGATCAATCAGCAAGTTGAATTTTTTAGGATTTTGCAAGTTCATTTATTTTTTTCCTTATTCTTTGCTCAGGCATGAAGGCCAGAATGTACGATTGCTGTTGCTCTTAAGTCCCGATACCAGCGTTCTACCGGATGTTCCTTAGTGAAGCCATGTCCGCCGAGAATCTGTACGCCATCTGTGCCAATTTTCATGGATTTTTCTGCACAGAGCAGACGGGCCAGATAAGCTTCTCGATGAAAATCCTGCCCGGATTCTGCCAGACTGGCGGCATTCAGGATCAGCATTTGCATGGCATCAATTTCAATCGCCATATCTGCAATCATAAAAGCTACACTTTGCCGATGGGAAATTGGTTCACCAAAGGCTGTGCGTTCATTGGCATATTGCACACAGTATTTTTTAACCGCTTCACAGGTACCGACCGCCATGGCACACCACATTAAATTGCCTAGATCAAGAAAAGCGGTGTAATCAAAATCGTCATCTCCCAAGCGTTGTGCCGGTGTGTTATTAAATTTGAGATTCACAGTTTGAGTGGCTTTCAAGCCCATAGCCGGAGATTTTTGTGCAGTAATGGTATTATTGCGTTGCACAATAAATACTTCGGTTTTGCCATTCAGATCTGCACTGACCAGATAGATATCAGCAGTTTCTCCGAGCATCACCAAGGTTTTTTCACCATTAATTAAATAGTGATCTCCATTCGACGTTGCTTGAGTTTTTAACTGATAAGGATTAAAGGCAGCTGTTGCTTCCTGTACTGCGAAGGTAGCTTTAAGATGAGGATCATCAGCGAATGCAGTCAAATACTCAGTCTGAACCTGTTCTGAACCCCAACGGGTAATGGCATTAATCACACTAAAGGTAGAAAGCAGACCGGCGGTCAGACTGAAATCACCTTGAGCCAACTGTTGAGCCATCAGGACATTACTGACGATATTCTGTTCTGCAGCTACGCCACCTAGAGTTTCAGGCAGCGCATAAAAATTAAGACCCAGATCAGTTGAATATTGCCAGAGTTCCTCTGGAAAGATTTCATGATGATCTGCATCATGTGCCAAAGGATAAAGGACTTCACTGGCAAACTGCTGCATCGCCTCACAGGTCATTTGCTGTTCTTCAGTCAGATTCAGATCGAACAGGGATTTAGACTGATGTGGTAAACGTTGTCTTTGAATTTTCTGACCAGATTTCAGGATTTTCTGAGTCTGGCTGAGTGTTTTAAAGCCTGCTTTAGAGCTTTGATAAAGAGATTTTTCTAAAAATTTACGCAGCTTTAATTGGTCGAGTAAATCACTTCCTGCCACTTTGGTCAGGATGGACAAGCCAAATCCTTGTGCTTTGTTCACCATATTGTTCATTCTAATTATCCTACGGGGTGTTATCTTATTTGCCTGATGTTGACATGCAGTTCTAGAAAAAACCATGTCATCAATGACATGAATCATTGTCAATTTATAATTAAAATAAAGAGGGGATTTGAAGAATTAAAATATTGAAACTAAATAGAAAAATAAAATAAGAAAAATTAGGTTTTTATCAAAAATTGACCCGAATGACAAAATCATCCGGGTCTTATATAAGGCTAATAATAACTTAGTCGATTAGAGATGACGTTTAATCATTGCACGTACATTAGTTTTCGCATCAATCACTGTCATGAAGGTATAAGCGCCGATGAACTTACGGCTGATAAACATAAATTCTTTAGGCGGTACACTGAAATAACGTGAAGCCATGGATTTAGAAGCCTGTTGCATCACACGGCTATGAAGCTGACTTTTTTTCCAGTTATAGCGGTCATGTTCATCCATCACGCCTGGAGGCAAGTCTTTATTGTTCATTGGCGAGCTGAAGGCTTCTGTAGCTAATAGGAAGACTTTCGCCATATCCGGTTTGATGCTAGGCGGAATAGAATCAAAGAATTCATAACCGGTCATGGCTTTCACCATCATGTCTGAATCATGATGATAACCGGCCTGGATCAGGTTACGCGCTACATTGAGTAGATGCTGGTCAAACTGACGGATTGCACCGAAGTCGAGAAGCACAATCTTGTCCTGAATATTTTCGCCATCCCCTAGACGTACCAGATAATTGCCGAAATTCGGGTCAGTCTGCATCTCACCCCATTCAAAAATCTCACGTACTGCGATTTCAAGGGAAGCCTCACCCAGTTTATTACGACGTTCCTGTGGTAGAGACAGCATTACTGGACTATTGATGGGTACACCACGTTCAAAGGTCATACACAGAACACGGTCAGTACAATAGTTATCGATGATGGTCGGTACGATATATCGTGGATCATTTTGCAGACGTTTACAGAAACGACGGGTCGTATCCGCCTCAATTTTATAATTGACCTCACGATGCATCATCTCACGAACTTCATCGAACCATTGATCAAATTCACGGGTTTGCGGCACCATACGGGTCAATTTGAGCATGTTCTTAAACAGGCTCATATCAGAATCAATAGCCTCAGCTACACCCGGGTACTGGATTTTAAGCACCAGTTCCATGCCATCTGACTTGCGTACAGCACGGTGAACCTGAGCCAAAGAGGCGGTACCTAGGGGCTCATGATCAACCGTCAGATCATCTAGCTTGGAACCTAATTGCTGTTGTAATTGGGCTTTGATCGCCGGCCACGCCAAAGCAACTGTTTTATTATTTAACGTATTTAAGGCTTGAGTGACCTCTTCTGGCAGAAAATGTTCGCCATACAGGGCCATCATCTGGCCAATTTTGACAATTGAACCTTTAAGCTTGCCAATTTCTGCAACCAGATAATCGGCCTGTTCTTTCATGGCTTTTTTGCGTCTTCTTTCTTTTTCTTCTTCGCTCGAGAACATAGAACCCGCACTGGATGCTGCCCAGCGCGTACCTGCCAGCAAAGATGCCTTTGCGATCGATAAGCGTCGATCCATTGAGGAAGTTTTCAATTGTTTAAGCTTATCGTTCTGATCTGACATGTAAACTCAATCCTTTTATCAGCATAAAGCGGAATAAATCATTGTAGTGGATATTACCGTGTCTGCACGTATTAAAAAAGTTTAAGCCGCTGAATTCACGGTGAAAATCTCGGCAAGAGCATATCGCTTGCCGTTTTGACCAGTGTAGGGTGAATATTATGACATTTGAAATTGAATTTTTAATTCAGATCGTTGTTGTAACTGTTGTTTATTTGTTTGAATATGTTGATGAATTAGGTTCTGGACTGTTTCATGCATAAAACCCAGCGCATAACCCTTCACAATAATGATGCTTGGCAGGCTGAAAAACAGGTATTTGGCATCTTCCAAAGTCGCGCTACTAAATACGCCTTGCTGCATTAATGTGGTTTGTAAAAATACCTTTTCCTGCTGCACCTGACTGGATAACTGGTCATTCCAGTAGTTCTGGCGCATGGCCATAAGATTGTTGTGCTTATAGCTCATAAGATCTGGGCTCGTTTGGACATCATTGCCGAATTATATGCGGCCATAAAATCAAGTTTCAACCAAAGAACTGTGACATCTTTTTAAGCGAGAAAAATATAGGATTTTATCAAGGACTCAGTTAGTATCAGGCAATAATTTAAACAAGATTCATTATTCAATATTGATTGGAAACAAGCCAGTTTTGGTGAAGGGGATACTATGCGTTTTGCATGTTTATTAATGGTAGGTTGTTTGGGGACGATGGCATTACAGGTTCAGGCGGCTACAGGTTATTCTCAGGAATATACCCAGTGCATGAACTTTAGTTATGGCAATACAGCTAAACTGCAGAAATGTGTGAAAAAAGAATTAAAAGCACAGAATAAACGTCTAAAGAAAAACTATAAGACTTATCTGAAATTGAATGCGGGTTATCGTAATAATATTCGTGATCAGCATACAGTGTGGCAACGTAAATTATCACAGCAATGCAAGCTGACCATGAATACCCAATATGCCCAGATTAAACAGGGTCAATGTGCGCTGGAGATGGTAAAAGATCAAGCGAATTTGTATCAATTGCGTTCTTATCGTGCCGGTACTTAAACTGATTTTAAGTTAATAAATCCTTCCGGAAATAGCGATAAATCTTAAAAAGCAGGATTCTAATCTGTCTGAAATCCAGAAGATCTGTCATTGATAAACCATGGAGAATTCGGGTTTTTCATGGTTTTGGCATTATAAAAGACCTCAAAACAAGGTATCATAAGGCGTTTTAAAAAATGACCTTGGAGACGCCTTAAGTGGATCGACCGACTATTAGCCCTGAACATTTGCAGGAAGCCGCTGAAAATTTAACTACCATTCGTGATTTTATTCGTTTTGGGGTTACAGCATTACGTCAATACGATGCGCACTTAGGTCAAGGTACAGAAGATTATTTTGCTGAAAGTTCAGCGCTCGTTCTACAAACCTTGTCACTGGACTGGAATGCAGATCCTGAAATTCTGGACTCTAAATTATTGCCAAGCGAAGTGGCTGAGTTCTTGAGCTTGCTAGAACGCCGCATTAATGAACGTGTTCCAACCTCTTATTTATTGAATCTAGCCTATTTCTTCGGCAAGCCATTCTATGTGGATGAGCGTGTTCTGATTCCACGTTCGCCAATCGTTGAGCTGATTGAAAACCGCTTTGCTCCTTATTGCCTGACTGAAAATGGTGAAATGGGTGCAGCAGTAAATAACCTGCCAGAAAACCCGAATCCAAAAACTCCACAACGCATTCTGGATATGTGTACCGGTTCTGGCTGTATCGCGATTGCATTGGCCTATGCTTTCCCGGATTCAGAAGTGGATGCAACCGATATTTCTAAAGAAGCTTTGGAAGTGGCGCAGATTAACTGTGAACATCACAGTAAGCAGTACCAAGTAGCGTTACTTGAATCTGATCTGTTCGCTAAAATTCCAGCTGAAAACCAATATGATCTAATCGTATCTAATCCTCCATATGTCGATGCAGAGGATATGGCTGATCTTCCTGATGAATTCCATCATGAGCCAGAGCTGGCCTTGGCTGCTGGTCAAGACGGTCTGGATCTAGTACGTAAGATGCTGGCTCAAGCGGCTGATTACCTGACTGAAGATGGTCTGATCGTGATTGAAGTGGGTAACTCTGAATGGGCGATGAAGCAAAACTTCAATACCGTTGATTTCCACTGGTTGCAGTTCCAACGTGGTGGTTCAGGTATCTTTGCATTGACTGCAGCCCAATGCCGTCAATATCGTGATTTATTCATTCAATCTGTTAATTCATAAGGAGTCGTTGACATGGCAGGTAATAGTATAGGGCAACTCTTCCGTGTAACGACTTGTGGTGAATCTCATGGTGTTGGCTTAATGGCCATTATTGATGGGGTTCCACCCGGGATTGAACTGTCTGAAGCGGATTTGCAAAAGGATCTGGACCGTCGTAAGCCGGGTACTTCAAAATTTGCAACACAGCGTAAAGAACCAGATGAAGTTGAAATTATTTCAGGTGTGTTTGAGGGTAAAACCACCGGAACTTCAATCGGTCTTTTAATCCGCAATACGGATCAGAAATCGAAAGATTATGGCAATATCGCGCAAACTTTCCGCCCGGGTCATGCAGATTATACCTATACCCAGAAGTATGGTTTTCGTGATTATCGTGGTGGTGGGCGTTCAAGTGCGCGAGAAACTGCGATGCGTGTTGCAGCGGGCGCGATTGCCAAGAAATTCCTGTTTGAAAAATTCGGTATTGAAATCCGTGGTCATGTGACTCAGATCGGTACTGAAAAAGCAGAAAAACTGGACTGGAATGAAGTTCCAAATAACCCGTTCTTCTGTGGTGATGTTGATGCGGTGCCGCGCTTTGAAGCATTGGTAACTTCATTACGTGAGCAAGGCACAAGCTGTGGCGCACGCCTTGAGATCATTGCTTCTAAAGTGCCAGTGGGTTGGGGTGAACCAGTATTTGATCGTTTAGATGCGGATATTGCCCATGCCATGATGTCAATCAATGCCGTGAAAGGCGTGGAAATTGGTGATGGGTTTAGTGTCGCTGAGCAGTTCGGTCATGAAACCCGTGATGAACTCACAACAGATGGCTTCCTGGCGAACCATGCTGGCGGTATCTTGGGTGGTATTTCTAGCGGTCAGGATATTCGTGTTTCGATTGCGTTGAAACCAACGGCTTCCATCACAACTCCGGGTAAAACCATTACCATTAATCGTGAAGATACGGATGTCCTGACCAAAGGCCGTCATGATCCTTGCGTGGGTGTACGTGCAACCCCAATTGCTGAAGCGATGCTAGCAATTGTTTTGATGGATCACTTCATGCGCCATCGTGCACAAAATGCCGATGTCGTTGCGCCGTTTGAGCCAATTGAACCTAAATAATTTGCTTTATAGAAGCAAATGAAATTAAAGTCAGGCTTCGGTC
This sequence comes from Acinetobacter sp. YH12236, assembly GCF_013417645.1. NCBI lineage: Bacteria > Pseudomonadati > Pseudomonadota > Gammaproteobacteria > Moraxellales > Moraxellaceae > Acinetobacter > Acinetobacter sp. YH12236. The sequence continues at coordinate 937 of NZ_VPDM01000053.1, read as the reverse complement.
TGGCTTTTTTATATTTATAAAATGAAAAATAACAATATTCGTTTAGCCCAAGCTACGGACATTGAAAGCATTGTTAAGTTGATTAATACAGCTTATCGATCTACTTTAGGTTGGACGCATGAATATGGCATTGTTTCAGGCGATCGAATTAATGAGGCTCAGTTAAGTGAGCTTTTAGCACGGCCTGATGTTGAACTTTATGTCTTGGAAAATGATGATCAACTGGTGGGTTGCATTGGTTTGACACACTTCCCAGATTGTTTTGAAATCGGCAGTTTTGCTATTGACCCAGTCCGGCAAAATTCAGGTTATGGCCGAATATTGTTAGATTTCGCTGAGCAATACTCTAGAGAAAAAATACCTTTCAAAAAACTTAGAATGTCTGTTCTTAATGTTCGCATTGAATTAATCGCGTATTATGAGCGTCGTGGTTATCACCAAACCGGCAAAACAGAGAGTTATCCACTGGATGCAGATGTTGGACAGCCTTTAGTAGATTTAAATCTGGTGATTTTAGAAAAGAGTCTCGAAAAGATTTATGAAGTTATTTGAATCTATTTTTGATTCTAAGTGTGTTTAATAAGAATAATGACAGGATGTATGAATGGAAGTATGGTTAAGTGCTGAATTAAGTAGGGAAGTGTTAACAGAAGATCATCTTGATCTCGAAAATAAAGCACGTAACGCAGTAGAAAATGCCTTAAATGCTCAACTACAAAATAAGTCGTATGATATTCCGATAGATAAATGGAAGTGCATTGAAATTATGATGGGAAATGATAGTTTTGATGAACGTATTTTTTATTCATTTCGCAGATTCAAATCCCAAGTGCAACACATTTGTAGTTAGTTGAAAAAGTTAGGTGTATTCATAGAATCATTAGACTTTTTCAACTCGCAATTGGAAAGCACACAATGAAGAAATACACCCAACTTT
>NZ_VPDM01000052.1:0-13801 GCF_013417645.1 Acinetobacter sp. YH12236 | reverse complement strand
AACGAACAAATAGAGCAGATAGAGTTTGCACTCAACCATCGTCCTAGAAAAACACTAGGTTGGTATACACCGAGTGAAGTTATGGCTGGTTTTTATACTGTTGCACTTGCCGCTTGAATCCGCCTTTTTAATCATTTTACCGGATTCATTATAAGTAAAAGGCTTTGTACATTTCCTCATACAATTTTTTATTGCTGATCGAAGCACCATCTGCCTAAACTTGTCATTCAAATCCAGTATTTAAAATAATAAGGACAAGCTATGGATCTCAAGAATCTTTCAGGTTTGCAGATTATGCAAGAGATGCTTAAGGGAAATCTGTCTATGCCTTCTATGGCAACCACCATTCCCATGTCTGCTGGCGAAGTCGAACCGGGACATGTGACCTTTGTTGTAAAAGCAGATGAACGCCATCTGAATCCTATGGGAGGTGTACATGGCGGTTTTGCTGCAACTGTTTTAGATACGGTAACAGGCTGCGCGATTCATACTTTACTTGAAGCCGGTGTCGGTTATGGCACAATTGATCTGAATGTAAAAATGTGCCGTCCAATTCCTCACAACCAAGAACTAAAAGCGATCGGAAAATCAATTAATCTCAGTAAAAACCTAGGTATTTCCGAAGGTCAAATTCTGGATGACGAAGGTCGTATTTATGCCCATGCCACAGCAACCTGTATGATTTTTCGCAATTCCGACCATTAACGTGTTTAAGGCTTAAAGTACGCCCCATTTCCCTTGCGGTGCTTTTACCAGCTTCGGCTGAGTCAAAGCCCGATATTCAAAATAATGCTTAGAAACATTCGATACACTCAGCACCTGAGTTTCTTTAGCAGAAGCCTGCCACACTTTAGACTGGTTCGACCCAGTCAGAAGATTGCCAGTAAGCGCATAAATATAAAGTTCTTTTTGCCGAGTTTCAGGCGTGTTCAGAAAGATCTCAAAGCTAAATTGGCGTTCTTGTTCGACCAGCCACTTTTCTGCAAACCATGATTGCAGCAAGTCACCCAGATACAATTGTTTGGTCGCTAAGGGCCATAAACAGATTTCTGCACCAGCCACAGGGGTAAAGTATTGAGCTGAATCTTGAATAATATCGAGATAATGATCTTGATAAAAAGACAGTTGAGAGAAGATTTGAGGGATAGTGAGCGTATTCATTCGCTTTCTCCGGTTTAGCCATTTTTGTGCTGGCAAGTAGGTTTAAATCCACACTGTTTGACCATTTGGTCAAACGACTTTATGTTTTCAATCTAGCAAGTGAAATTTGTTCTGACAAGCATTTTTTAAGAATTTAATGCAATCGTTTAAATTAAAATCAGATAAGTACAATTTGTAATAAATATGACAGTTTTTGCTTGACCCTTTGCAAAATCTCTCTATAATCGCATTCAGATTCTCCCATAGCTCAGTCGGTAGAGCGACGGACTGTTAATCCGCAGGTCCCTGGTTCGAGCCCAGGTGGGAGAGCCAAATTCAAGAAAGCCCAAGCATTTAAGACTTGGGCTTTTTTATTGCCTGAAATTTCATTTATAAAATGATTCGATTCTTCTTTTCTCTTATATATTCTTACTCTGCCCTTTTATTTACCTAGTTAGATTGGCTTATATTCTCGTTTAATCAAATGTGCTGTTATAAGCCGTTATTCTAAAATTGACGACAGCTTTTGCTATCTTGCACTTCAAGTTTTTCCTTCTAATCAAATTATAAAATGCTTAGGCTATTTTAAATCCTTTCAATAGATAAATAAGCTAGGTAGCGAATCTTATATTTATAAAAAAATCCCCCGATTTGGAGGATATTTTTTAATGTCTTAATTGAGTAGCTTTTTAAGCTGCTTTTGCAGGCACACCACTGTGGAAACGGAACATTTCATCTGGACTAAGAATCAGATTCTTTTCTACTTCACGGATATGCTCAATTCGGCTTTGAATATCTTCTTGTGGATTTTTCAGTTTTGCAGTTTTAGCCACATCTAAAGCTAAGGCCAAGTAGTCCTCAAAATGGCGAGATTCAGATTTTAGTAGATAACGGTAGTAACGCCCTAGTTCTTCATCTACCAGCGGTGCAAGCGCATAGAAACGCTCACAAGAACGTGCTTCTACAAAAGCACCAATCACCAGCACATCAATCAGCGCCTCTGGCTCATAGGTACGGATTTCCTTACGCAAACCACCTGCATAACGCCCTGCACTGAGTCCAATCCATTGCTGGCCACGCTTATTCATGAATTCCAGCACCTGTTCATAGTGCAGCATTTCTTCACGGACCAGTTGCGCCAGTTTCACCTGTAAATCTACGAAGAAGCTATAGCGGAACATCAGGTTCATTGCTGTACTGGCTGCTTTCTTCTCACAGTTGGCATGATCCTGCATCAGAATTTCCAGATTCTGTAATGCCTCATCGAGCCAGGCTTTTGGTGTTTCACAACCTAAGAAGCCAATAACAGGCTTCATCAGTTCATCATAATCAATATTTGACATATATCTTTTGCAATCTTAACGCGCAGCTTTAATTGCAGCCTTCATTTGTTGTACAGCTTGCGCCAGTCCAACAAAAACTGCATCTGCAATAATCGAGTGACCAATATTTAATTCATGAATTTGAGGAATCGCAGCAATTGGAGTGACATTATCCAGGTTCAGACCGTGACCTGCATTGACCACCAGACCTTTAGAAGCCGCATACTCTGCCCCTTTGATAATGCGATCCAGCTCAACTTGCTGTGCTTCAGGTGTTGCTGCATCGGCATAAGCACCTGTATGAAGCTCAATTGTAGGTGCGCCACAAGCGACTGCCGCATCAATCTGGGCAATGTCTGCATCAATAAATAGCGACACGTCACAGCCAATCGCAGACAGTTCCTGGGTGGCTTTTTTCACATCTTCAAAATGACCAACGACATCCAGACCACCTTCAGTCGTCACTTCCTGACGCTTTTCTGGTACAAAGCAGACATGCTGCGGCTGGATTTCTTTAGCAATCGCCACCATTTCATCAGTTACGGCCATTTCCAGGTTCATATGGGTAGTTAATACCGGACGCATACGACGTACATCTTCATCCTGAATATGTCGACGGTCTTCGCGCAAATGCAGGGTAATTCCCTCTGCACCGGCCTGCTCACAGATCAATGCAGCATTGACTGGGTCTGGGTACGTCGTACCACGTGCTTGTCTTAAAGTTGCGACATGGTCAATATTGACACCAAGTAATGCAGCCATACTATTTTCCTAACTACGATTGAGATTGAGAATTTTGGATCCACAATTGTCGACTTTTCAGTGGTCGGTCACCGAGCAAAGCAGTGATCACCTGTCGATATAGCTTCGTCAGTAATTGTAACTGTTCTGGATTAAAATCCCTACCATTTTCATAGTGCTGCATTGTTAAAATCTGCTGGCCCGACATGGTTGAACGTAAGGCTTTAGCCGAAGGCATAAAACCTTCATTCAACTGAAAATAGTAATGTTGCACGGGATTGATTTGTGCCTGATTGGCATCGACTGAAAAATCCAGTTCATAGCCCAGTTCTTCTAATAAGATATGTTCAAACTGACGCAGAACCTGTTTTAAATAAGTATTGGGATTTTCCTGATCGGAGAGTTTTTGCAAGGCATTCAACGTTTCGCCATATTTGGCAAAGGTCAGCGGCATTTGCACTTCAAGCGGACATAAACGCAACAGGATTTCATTCAGATAAAAGCCAGAAAAGAAGGCATCACCGAAAAAAAAGATCGGCTGATTAACAATTTCTAATTTGGTGAAGTTTTTCAGTTCAGATTTGCCTGAAGCTAACAAGCTGATGGGTTGATATTGGGGTGGAGGATTTTGTCTCAGTATCCCGTCGATACGGCCATATTCCTGGGTAAATAAATGCACAATATGACTGCGATCGCGGTATTTACGATGATGAATCAGATATCCATGCAGCACTTCATTACGCATAGGCTGCTTCTTTAATCTTTTTTCTTTTTTGATTTTTTCTCGTCTTCTTCGTCATCCCCATCAGGAATGGCGGCACCCACAACAGCCGCGGTCCCTTTGACCGCGTACTTTGTGGTTTTATAGGCAACTTTGGCAGGAACGGTCACTACTTTATGAATACAGCCCTGCAAGAATAAAACACATGCAATGACTGCCAAAAATTTCATCATGATCCGTTCCCGTCCAATTTAAATGTCGCTATAACCTAGACTTTTCAATGCCCGCTCATCATCAGACCAGCCGCCTTTGACTTTCACCCAAAGCGTTAGCATGATTTTCTGCTCGAACATTTTTTCCATATCGACACGTGCGTCCATACCGATTTTTTTCAGCTTGGAACCTTTTTCACCAATCACAATAGCCTTTTGGCCAGCACGATCAACGAAAATAGTGGCATCAATATAAGTACATGCCGGCTTCATACGACCTGTTTTTTCATTCAGGGTCGGCTCTTCAGTTTTGAAAGATTCGATCTGAACAGTTAAATCGTATGGCAGTTCTTCACCTAACTGACGCATGATCTTTTCACGGATAATTTCAGAGGCCAGGAAACGCTCTGAACGATCGGTAAGCTGATCCAGTGAATATAGCGGCGGCTGGAATGGCAGATACTTGGCAATCGTATCGCGTAAGTGTTCGAGGTTGGCACCACGAAGTGCAGACACCGGTACGATTTCAGCAAAGTTCATCAGTTTGGCACGTTCACGAATCAGCGGTAAGGCCTCATTCTTGTTCTCGAACGTGTCCAGCTTGTTGATCACCAGAATGACTGGCATATCCGCATTTTTTAATTTCTCCAGAACAAGCTCATCGTTCTGGGTCCATTTTTGTGCATCAACTACAAATAGCACCAGGTTCACGTCACGCAATGCAGAGTGCGCAGCTCGGTTCATCATTTTATTGATGGCACGCACTTCTTTTTTATGCATCCCCGGTGTATCAACAAATACCGCCTGAGACTTTTCACGTGAATCAATCCCTACGATTTTATGACGTGTGGTTTGTGGTTTACGTGAAGTAATTGAAAGTTTCTGGCCCAGTAAGTGGTTCATCAAGGTTGATTTACCCACGTTTGGACGTCCGACAATCGCCACGAAACCGCTACGATAATCAGAAGGAATTTCAGTACCCTGTGCACTGAAAAATTGACTAATCAAGTCATTGCTGTCGCTTTGCGACTCGTGATCAGCATCAATGTGATCGGAATGAGTAGTCATTAAGACTTATGCTCCAAATGTTTTAAAATATCTGCCGCAACCGCCTGTTCAGCGAATCGTCGGCTTGAACCTTCACCGGCCATGACCGGCAAGCCTTCTACCTGGCATTCCACTTTGAAATGCTGGTTCGGGGCATCACCCTGAATATCTACAACCTCGTAAACTGGGAGAGGTTTTTTACGTGCTTGTAAATATTCCTGTAGGCGTGATTTAGGGTCTTTCAGCTGGTCAGTTGGCTCTATATTGTCTAAATACGGCTCGTACCATTTTAGCACAATTGCCTGTAATACAGTGAGATCACCGCAATCCACATAGATCGCACCAATGATGGCTTCGACCGTATCCGCAAGTATAGACTCACGATGATGACCACCCGATTTCAGCTCACCCGTACTGAGAATCAGGTTCTGACTCAATTTTAGATCATTGGCAATTTTCCCTAGCGCTTCTTGTCGGACAAGAGTCGCACGCATACGCGTCAGACGGCCCTCATTTTCCTGCGGGTAAGCAGTAAAGAGATAATTGGCTATGATCATTCCTAAAAGAGAATCGCCTAGAAATTCTAGGCGTTCATAGTTGTGTTTATGACTGACTGAACGATGGGTCAATGCCAGTTTTAACAGATCAGCTTGTTTAAACTGATAGCCGATCCGTTTGGCAAGACGCTCATCATTTAGTTTTGACTGTGCTTTGATCAAAATCTTTCTCAAACTTCATCACTAAATCGATATTCAATATAAAATTCTTGCGAATTTCATAATTCTTGTGCACTTGTAAACCATCAGTGTTGGTTACTTTGGCAATTTCATCAAACTTCAGATCGCGAATATTGTTCATTTCTAAACGCTGACCCATCTGTTGACGAAATTTTTCTGGCGCAATATTTGCCGGAGAACTCTTTAAAAGTTCCTCAATCTGATTGTCCACCATACGATCATCAAAGTATGGCCCCCACACTGCAATCGCCACTTTGGCAAGAAAAGCAAACCCCACGATTGCAAATAAAATTCCAATATACGAAGCACCTTGTTGATGTTTCATTTTTTATTTTCCTGACTGAAATAATTAATCGATTATTCCGTTTCGACTAAACGATGGCAGTTTAAAGCCAGGTTCTTTATGCATCCAGATATAGAATGCGCGACCTGTTAAGTTTTCTTCCGGAACAAAGCCCCAGAAACGACTGTCAGCACTTTGATCGCGATTATCCCCCATCGCAAAGTAATGACCTTCTGGAACTTTCACTTCCCAATATAAACCATTTTCAGTTGAAAACTTACCATTTTCTATATAGTTAAGGAATGGGGCCTGACGAGCTACATTGACTCCTTCCAGCTCACGCATAGTGAAAGTATGTTCGCCAATGGTTTCTTTATGATAAATCGAATTTGGCGTATCCAGGCGATCTTTTTCACGACTGAATTCTACTGGAACTTTTGCTACTTTTTCACCATTAATGGTTAACTGACCATGATCATAAACAATATGATCACCTGGCAAACCAATTACACGTTTAATATAGCTAATCGTTGGTTGTGGCGGATAACGGAAGACCACGACATCGCCACGTTCCGGACTACCTGTATCCAGAATTTTTGTATTTACAATCGGTAATTTCACACCATAGTCAAATTTATTGACCAGGATAAAATCACCGGTTTCCAGTGTTGGAACCATAGAATCTGATGGAATATTGAAAGGTTCGTACAGGAAAGAACGCAATACTAAAACGACAGCCAAAACCGGCCAGAAATCATAAGCCCAGGTAATAATGAAGTTTTCATTGCCCTTGCCTTTGGTCTGTCGTTGTTTCAGAACAAACTTATCCAGCAACCAGACCGCGACGAAAAATAAGGTCGCAGGAACAAGAATCAAATTAAAATCAAAATCCATGGGCTTATTATCCTTATAGTATTAGCGTTCGACTTTCAGTACAGCTAAGAACGCTTCTTGTGGAATTTCAACACTACCCACCTGTTTCATACGTTTCTTACCTTCTTTCTGTTTTGCAAGAAGTTTCTTCTTACGTGATACGTCACCACCATAACATTTTGCCAATACGTTTTTACGCATTGCTTTTACAGTAGAACGGGCAATAATTTGCGCACCAATAGCCGCCTGAATTGCCACATCAAACATCTGACGAGGAATCAGGTCTTTCATTTTTTCAACCAGTGCAATTCCACGGTGACGTGCATCCTGGCGATGGCAAATCATTGCTAAAGCATCGACTTTTTCACCATTGATCAGGACATCCACTTTCACCAGTGATGAACTTTCAAAACGCACAAAGTTGTAATCCAGTGACGCAAAACCACGTGAACAAGATTTCAATTTATCAAAGAAATCCATCACCACTTCGGCCATTGGAATTTCAAAAGTAACAGATACCTGGTTCGCCATGAACTTCATGTCTTTTTGTACGCCACGGCGCTCAATACATAGGGTCATGACATTACCCAGGTATTCCTGTGGCACGAGGATATGACATTCTGCAATTGGTTCACGCAGGTCTTCAACAGTTGAACCATCTGGCATTTTTGAAGGGCTGTCGATGTAAATGGTATTGCCATTTTTCATCACTGCTTCATAAATTACCGTTGGTGCTGAAGAGATCAAATCCAGATCGTATTCACGTTCTAGACGCTCCTGTACGATCTCCATGTGCAGCATACCTAAGAAGCCACAGCGGAAACCGAAGCCTAGAGCATCAGAACTTTCTGGTTCAAAGAACAGCGCAGAGTCATTGATTTGCAGTTTATGCAATGCTTCACGGAAAGGTTCAAAATCACTGGAATCGATTGGGAACAGGCCCGCATATACCTGTGGTTTTACTTTTTTGAAACCAGGTAGTGTTGGAACTTCTGGAGTAGTTGCCAGTGTAATGGTATCACCCACTGGTGCGCCAAAAATGTCTTTAATACCGGCAATCACGAAACCAACTTCACCCGCTTCAAGGATATCGGTTTCAGTATGCTTCGGATTGAAAATACCGACTGAAGTGATGATATGTGTCTGACCAGTCGATTTCACCAGCATCTTGTCGCCCTTGCGAACACGACCCTGTTTCACACGAACCAGAGATACTACGCCCAGGTAGTTATCGAACCATGAGTCAATAATCAACGCTTGCAGCGGTGCATCACGTTCACCTGTTGGTGCAGGAATGACATTCACCAGCGTTTCAAGCACACCTTCAATACCTAGGCCAGTTTTTGCTGAACAGGTCGGTGCTTCAGTCGCTTCAATCCCGATAATATCTTCAATTTCCTGAATTACACGTTCGGGTTCAGCTTGTGGCAAGTCAATTTTGTTCAGTACTGGTAAAACTTCCAGACCCTGCTCAATGGCGGTATAGCAGTTTGCAACAGACTGCGCTTCTACACCTTGTGCTGCATCTACCACCAGTAGTGCACCTTCACAGGCCGCCAAAGAACGTGAAACTTCATAAGAGAAATCCACGTGTCCCGGGGTATCAATGAAGTTCAACTGATACTCTTGGCCATTTGGATGGGTATAGTACAAGGTGACCGAAGCCGCTTTGATGGTAATCCCACGTTCGCGTTCAAGTTCCATAGAATCAAGAACTTGAGCCTGCATTTCACGATCCTGCAAACCACCACAAGTTTGAATAAAACGATCTGCCAGAGTCGATTTACCGTGGTCAATATGCGCAATAATCGAGAAGTTACGAATGTTTTTAATATCAACAGATTTTTTAGCTTGCGCCATGGGCTACCTTGAGAAAAAAACGCGTCATGCAATTTAAAAAGTCATTGCATAACAAAAGCCGAATAGAAATTGCCGAGGATTATAGCAGAATGGAGATACAGAAAAAGAATTATCTTTCTTCTCTCTCGCCTATCTTAAATACGTAACCGCTTTATGTTTTATTTTCTTTTCCTCAGCTTTTTTTCAAGAAAACAGCTTGTTAAATGGGTTGCCTCCTATTTGGTAGCTACTCTCTATTCAATCTCGATATCATCACCTTATTAGATTGATTCTTCTCTTATCGCCTTTGCTTCTTCACTCAAATATAAAGTAGAAAAATCATAAGGGTTAATACTGTCTGAGAGGGGCTGATAAGCTTGGGTAAAACTTGGCGACATACGCTTCGGTCGACCCGACGCAATTTCGATACAGGCCCACTGCGTGCTACCGGTAAATAGGACATTCTGATCCTGCGGACGATAAAATGCATACTGTCTGAATGAATACAAGGCATTTAGATCACTTAACCAAGTTCGTAGAATCAGCTCATCCCCTTCAAATGCCGCCTTGCGATACTGGACATGATGTTCAACTGCAACCATGGCATGTTTAAGTTGCAGATACTCATTTAAACCGAGTCCTAATTGCTCGATATGCGCCGAGGCCACATCCTGCATCCACTGCACATAAACTACGTTATTCACATGTCCTAGACGATCAATATGTTCAGGTTGTACCTTCAAAACTTGGTCAAAAATACCGGTCACTTTTCTCTAATCCTTTATCGCAATTTTTTCTATATAAAGAGTCTACAGAAATTATGCCTCGGGTAAATTGCGAAAAATAAAAAACCGCCCATACAAGCGGTCTTTTATTGAAGATTCATTTATTTTATGAAATGCGCATCCCGACAATGGCACGTTGACCCTGACGAATCAGACCGACACGGGCAACACTGCCTTTTTTTAGATCTGCCACAGCTTCCACAAACTGGTTACTGTTCAAGATTGCTTTACCATTGATTTGAGTCACGACATCATTGGGCATAATCCGTGCCTGAGCTGCGATTCCGTCTCTACGGACGTCCTGAATCACTACACCACCCTTAATCTCTAAACGCTCTTTTTCAGCCGGGCTTAATTCACGAATAGTAACGCCTAATACCGGACCTTTATTTGGCTGAGCCTGGTTACCTGCTTTGGCTGGCGTTTCATCTGGTGCAGTCGTGAGTGTTGCATTGATACTACGACGTTTATCATCACGTAATACTTCTAACTGGATCTGCTGTTTAGGCGCAGAACGGTTCAAATAGTTCAGCAACTGGCTAGTGCGTGAAATATCAGTACCATTGTATTTTAAAATCACATCACCGGCTTGCAGACCCGCTTTAGCCGCAGGCGAGTTTGGTGCCACCTGGGTAATTAAAGAACCTTCTGGCTTAGATAATTTATAAGATTCAGCCAAAGTACGGTCGATATCTTGCAGGCTTACACCCAGATAAGAACGGGTCACTTTACCATCACGTTTCAGCTGGTCAGCCACTTCCATAGCGACATCAATGGGAATCGAAAATGACAGGCCCATATAACCGCCAGTACCACTGAAGATTCGTGAGTTCACCCCAACCACTTCACCGCGCTGGTTAAATAGCGGTCCACCCGAGTTACCTGGATTCAGGGCCACATCAGTCTGAATAAATGGGACTGCGGTTTCGCCCATCATATTACGCATCTTGGCACTGACAATCCCGGCAGAAGCGGAGTAGTCAAAACCAAAAGGTGAACCGATTGCTAATACGGGTTCACCTACACGTAATTTATCGACATCACCAGTACGCAGTTCCGGGAAACCTGAACCATTGACTTTCAATAAAGCGACGTCAGTACGCTCGTCGCTTCCTACGACTGTCGCATCAATTTCCCGACGATCATTCAAGGTAATTGTCACTTTAGACGCATCTTCAACTACGTGGTGGTTGGTCAGCAGATAGCCATCCTTACTAATGAAGAAGGCACTCCCATATCCGGTTTTTTCCTGCGGTACACGTGGCTGCGGAATAATCACCTGATTACCAAAGAAACGGCGTAAAATTTCAGGAACCTGTTGTTGCAAGAGCTCTTCTTCGCTCATTTTCTTGACAACACTCACACTGACAACTGCCGGACTGACCTGATCAACCAGGTTAGAAAAATCGACGGGTGTTACTGCCTGTAACTGAGCAGCACTCATGGTAACAGTCGCTGCAAATAATCCTTTTTTTAAATCCAGAATTTTCATATAAATTATTCACCCAAATTGTTGATAAATTTATGTAAATAGGTTTTATCACAAACTTCATATATTTTAAGTAACAATATGTTCGAAAGCTTGAATGTTGGCAACCTTTAATTTTTCTAAAGCATTAAGTTAAAGCTTTTATTAATTTTTTTCATCAATAAATGAGCACTTAAACGCTTGCCTTTTGTACAAAAAAGCGCTCTGATTAACGGACTTTTTTCAATTAGCTGATGGACATGTCTAATTTTCCCCTTACCCATCATTTTGACGTGATCATTGTGGGCAGTGGTGGTGCCGGTCTTAGTCTAGCACTTTCTTTGCCTGAACATTTTAATATTGCAGTTCTTGCCAAATCCACCCTGACCGATGCCAGTACCTATTATGCACAAGGCGGCGTTGCAGCAGTACTGGATGAGACAGACTCGATTGAACAGCATATTGATGACACCATGATTGCAGGTGTACATCTGTGTGAAATGGATGCGGTGAAGCAGACGGTTGAAGGTGGTAAGCCTTCGGTGGATTTTCTGCTGAAACACGGCGTCCAATTTACCCTGGATGAGCAGGAACAATTACATTTGACCCGTGAAGGCGGCCATTCACAGCGCCGAATCATTCACGCAGCTGATGCGACTGGGCGTGCCATTTCTACCACGTTGGTACAGCGCGCTCAGGAAAAAGAAAATATTACCATCTTTGAAAATTACATTGCGATCGACCTGATCTGCTCACAAAAACTGGGCTTAGATGGTGAAAATCGCGCTTTAGGTTTATATGCACTCAATGAAGCAAGTGCACAAGTCCACACTTTCTTAGCACCATCTACTGCTCTGGCTTGTGGCGGTGCGATGAAAGCTTATCTTTATACCTCGAACCCTGATATCGCGACCGGTGATGGGATTGCGATGGCTTATCGTGCCGGTTGCCGGGTTGCCAATATGGAATTCAACCAGTTCCATCCGACCTGTTTATATCATCCGCAAGCCCGTTCATTCCTGATCACAGAAGCTATGCGTGGTGAAGGTGCGTATTTACGCCTACCTGATGGTGAGCGTTTTATGCTGCGTTTTGATGAGCGTGCTGAACTGGCACCACGTGATATTGTGGCACGCGCGATTGACTATGAAATTAAACGTCTGGGCATTCGTCATGTCTGGCTAGACATTACCCATAAAGATGAAAGCTTCATCAAGGAACACTTTCCAACCTTATATGCACGTCTGCTAGAGCTTGGCATCGACATCACCAAGGAAATGATTCCTGTGGTTCCTGCTGCGCATTATACCTGTGGCGGTGTAGTTGTAGATGAAAATAGCCAGACCGATATTGCCGGACTCTATGCCATTGGTGAAACGTCCTATACCGGCTTACATGGCGCTAACCGTATGGCCAGCAACTCACTTTTAGAATGTTTTGTATATGGCATGAGTGCTGCCAAACATATTCAGGAAAATTTCAAGGCAGATCAAGCTATCCCTGAAGTACCAGAATGGGATGATTCTCAGGTGACCAATCCTGATGAAGATGTGGTTATTCTGCAAAACTGGGACGAGCTGCGTCAGACCATGTGGAACTATGTGGGTATCGTCCGCACGACTAAACGTCTAGAACGTGCCCTGCACCGGATTGAGATGTTGAAAAAAGAAATTACCGAGTATTATCAGGATTATCAGGTGAGCAAAAATTTGATCGAGCTGCGTAATCTGGTACTCGTTTCAGAGATGATTGTGCGTTGTGCCATGCAGCGTAAAGAGTCCCGTGGCCTGCATTTCACCCTGGATTATCCAGAATTGTTGCCTGAGCTACGCAAAACTGTACTGATTCCACCAAGTTTTGAAGTAGAAACTCCTTTGGTGAATGCTTAGAAGTATATAAATAAGGCAGATCATATTTTTAAATGTTATCTGCCTTTTCTTTGGTTGTGATTTTTTTAAGTTTTTAGAATAATCAGGTTATTTAAATAAAGCATATGATTTGTATGAGTTAATCAGCATTTTAAGGAATGCACGTGTTCTTTACGCGGTGGAACCGAATAGGTTGCTGTCACATGGGCAACCGGCTCTTCCTGATCAATCGAATAAATCCAAACTTCTCCCACAATGAGCGCCTTCCCCACTTTCATCAATTTACTTTCCCCTCGCAGATCGACTCCGCCTGAAGGTTTACGCAAAAAATTAATATTCAAGTTTGTGGTCACTGCTAGGCCAACCAGTCCAATCTCACCGAGAATGGCAATATATAAAGCCAGATCGGCCAAGGTCATCATGGTGGGCCCAGATACCGTGCCGCCGGGACGTAATTCCTGCTCACCCACTCGATACAGTACGGTTGCACCCTGAGGCACTACAGCTTCGATCTGACACTTTTCCAGGCTCTGCGGAAATTCCTGCTGTAAAAACTGGATGATTTCTTCTCTTGTACTTTTCATCATGTCTTATCTTCCTGATTTATTCCAATATAGAAGATTCTTCCTTGAAATAACTAGGGTCTGTTGACACTTACTGTTCATAATTAACCCTATAACGGTAGCCATAAAAATATACAGGCTAAGGCAACAGAACTTTGATAATTTCTTTTGAGCTTGTCATATCGAGTAGCTATTCCTCTAA